>JAVBSQ010000133.1:0-14397 GCA_031556695.1 Bacteroidales bacterium
AAATAATATAGACGGTTGAATACGAAAATTCATGAAAGTGTTTTTATTTCTCAGGTCCTTTCCCTTGGCTCCGGCGGCGGTATTGTAGTTGATGTAAGCCCCTGTTGTCCATTTAGCGGACAATGGAATACTAAGGCCTCCGCTGAGATAAAAGCGTTCCAGGTTGTAGTTCCCCGGAATGGAGTCGGCCATAAAGAATGGCGTTCCGTAAGGGTTTAGAAGTCCATACCACTGCACATCTTGTTTATGGTTATAGCTATAATCAAATTGTCCGTAGAACCGAATTTTCTTTACTTTTATGTGTGATTCTGCAGTTAACCGGTAGGTGTTGTCGGTATTGGCGGTGTACACGTTTTTAAATGCACCCTCGCTGTAGCCTGCCGCAATTTCGGCATATGATAAATTATAGTTAGAATTATATGACAACGCTGCCGCGTTGTCGCCATTAAGCCAAGGATTGTCTATTTGCAATTCTTGAATGCTGTATCGTTCACGCGGGCATACAGTAGTGTCCGGCCGGGCCTGCAGACTCACTTGCAGTACCGGCACTATGACAGCTAATGTAATATATTTTTTAAATCGGCACATTTATTATTTGGTACGAGGCGCAAGAGGGGAATCGGGAATAAAATCTTCGGTAGAGTTATTGGTGTCTTGATATACTTCTCGTCCGTTAATGGTTTCTTTCACTTTACGGGTAACGGATTTGTTGGCATAAGTACCATCGGTAACATAACTGTATCCTGCATCAACCGAAGAGGGGAGGCGCTTGGTTTTGGTCGCATTGGATAAAACCATGGTTTCTACGCCGTCAATAATCCATTCGCTGCGGATATGCCAGTACTTAGTGGTTGATTTGCCCGGTTCATATTGGTAATAGGTAGCTTCATCGGCTACGTAAGCTTCAGCACCCATGGGCAGGTAGAAAATAACCATAGCAGGAGAACTTACAGATGGGAGGTAAGCTGTTCCTTGTGATGATGTTAGCCGGGTAAGGATAGGGGTTCCGGCAGGAGGTGTAGTTTGCTGGGTATATTGTTCATTGAAAATAGCCCAATGTGCGCCGGAAAGATCAATGCTGCCGGGGGCATCAGTACGGTGGTCTTTCACGTTTTGCGCCAACACTACACTTTCGCCGGGGGCCAATTTATTTTCCATGCCGCTACCGGGGAATTGCCATATAGTGCTGTATCCTGTGGGGATAAAGTTGAGGTCATAGTTGGTATCCCATGCATTACCACTCACATTGCTGTTGTAAGGGTAAATGCTGGCAAAGCATAAACCGTCAAGATAGACATCATGGTCGCTGTTGTTGTATAGTTCGAAATAGTTATCTTTGTTATAATTGGCGGCGGCAGCAGTTTTGGTGCCGCAGAAATAAAACTCCCGGAAAATAATATCACTTGATGTGCTTGCTACGAGCTGTATGTTTGCCACATTACTGTTGCCACCATTGATACCGTTTACCGACAGGGTAAATTCACCGGTAGTTCCGTTGAGGTTATAGGCTCCGGCATAGGAGGCCGTGCTGTTGTAGCGACCCTGGTCAACCAAAAAAGAGGCTTTTCCGGTGCTGTCAAAATAAGCTTCATATTGAGAAGCGTCGGCTACATTTTGTAGCTTTACTTTTATCATCTCGAAGTTTACATCGGTCATGTTTGTGGGAGCCGTGGCTTGTATGACTACGGTAGCTAATTGTTTTTCATCTTTTTTACAACTGCTGAGAATTAGCGAGAGGGCTAAAAAGCAGCCTAATAACTTTGTGATTTTTTGCATGGTATATATTTTTAAAATGATAACTTGATTTCGGCCCCAAAATAGAGGGGTATATTTTTGTTTTGATATATTTGTCGTACGGGGTCTTTCACTCGTCCGGCAATGTTCAAAAAGTTGTTGGCATAAAAGGATAAGGTAGCCCAATTGCCAAATTCCTTGCTTATACGCAAATTAAGTAAGCCGTAAAAGGGATAGGAGCGGGTAGTAAATACATTGGTAAAATTATTACGTGCTATGAGTTCCGCATATTTGCTGTCTTTTTCCATGGCTTCGGTAAAAGGGTATGTATTACCACTCATATCCATTATATATAGTGGATTAACGTATTTCAGGTGTTTATCGTCATCGTATACTTGTTTTCCGGTAACCTTATTACCATTGTCGTCATAGTAATAGGCCATAACTTCTCCGTTGTATTCGCTAGTGGCTTTTGTGCGGTCCATGAATACCATTTCAGCCGTGAGTGTTATAACCATTCTAATGGAGGGGATATTGGTAATAAAGCGGGCGGTAAGGTTCAGCCGTTCGTCAATGCTGCCGTTTGATACATTGGGGAGTCCACCGTAAATGCCGGTGTAGGGGTATTCTTTGTTATATACTATTTTTAGAGAGTGTTTAGACATTAAGCTGCTGTTAAAGCGTTTGATGTGCAGGTAAGCGCCATTAATTTCAATGGCGGTATTAATGGCTTTAATGCGTGCTATACTTAAATTATATTCTATACCCCATTTGTTATAGTTTACACCGTTAGAAGGAGTATTGTACGGCATGAATACAGTGTCCATTTGGTAACCAACAGGTGTGCCGTTTACACTTACCTGCCCGTTTTCATAAACAGGAAAAGCGCCGGACGCTTGTCCGCTATTGTATTGCCGGTAGCTGTAAGGAGTATAGTTTTGTTGAAAAGAGAAACCGTCACGCAGTTGTTCATTGAAATAAACTATGCTGCCGCTTATGCTACCCAGGTCGAAATCAATGCCGGCTTCGATATTGGTAGAGGTGGGTGTTTTTAATCCGGGATTACTGATATCTGTTAGTTTATTGGTAGAAAAAACGGAGAGGGTATAACTGTTGGCAGGGTCGTTGTAAGAATAAGAAGATTTGTCGAGATAAGCAGGGTCGGGGTAGAGGTACATTAAGGTAGGCATTTTACACAATATGCCCCATCCGCCGCGGATACTTAAGTCGCGGAACCCACCGTTATTTTTTAGCAAGGTGTAGCGGGCGTTAAGCCGGGGTTCCCAATTAAATTTAAAATCGGTGTTGAAGAGTCCGTTAGGTTGAATGTTGGTTAAGCGGACACCGGCTTGTAAGTCCAGTTGGGTAGAACCAATAGGAAAACTTATTTTTTCTTCGGCAAATACCGTATAGCGTTTCATAGCCGGAATATCTTTATAGCTGCGCTCACGCATGGACGATCCGGTAGGGTTTTCAGGTTTTAAGGGGTCGGTCGTTTTGCCTGCTCCATGGTTACCTTCGGTGGTCCATTCCACACCAAAAAGCAGCTTGTTGTTAATGTAGCCTATGTTTTTTACCAGTGTTCCGTTAAGCTTTGCTTGTATATCATAGGGTAACCCTTCTACATTGATGTCGCTGTAATAACCCCCATCAGGAATAATGTAGCCTATGCTTTCTCCTGTTTCCAAGGCATTGGTAAAGCGTGCACCGCTGTTACTTCCCCGGTATTTTTTCTCGCGGGTAGTTTGTTCTCCATAGCTTCCCGAGAGGTTGAATGTTAGATTGGTAATCCATGATTTATTGAGCATCCATATACCGTTTAGGGTTAAGCGGAGGCTTTGATCCCCGGCCTCTTCAAGTTCATCTGAAAAACTATCGGTATCGGCATCGGTGCTCATGTAGGAGTAGTTTCCTTTTAGCTTCATATCCAGCTTTAGCGGCATAGCAGAAGTGCTGAAGAGGGTGTTGCTATAGCCTATTTGCAGGTTATAGCGTTGGTACGCTTCGGAGGTACTACGGGGGTCGCCGTAAGATAATAGGTAATCGGTATCAAAATTGAGGGCTCCATTTTTATTTTTCAGGTTGAATCCTTTTCCTACGGCTATTTGTTTCGTGGCCGGATCAGTTTTCAGGCGAATGTTCCAAGGGGTATAGCCTGATTTTGTTTTCACGATAACGGCGCCGGAGGTCAAGTCGCCATATTCGGCAGAGGCAACGCCACAAATGACCTCTACGGACTCTATATTATCTGTAGAAATTTGACGGGCATCAATACCTGATTGTGCGGATATACCGTAAAACTGAATATTACCTTGTGTTTGCGATGTTGACTTGTCAAATTGTAGATTGCTATTATTGCTGAGGGTAGCACCGTCCATGATAATGGAAGCACCCATAGAATTGGCACTTTCACTGTTTTTCATGTCACGTATTACAATATGGTTTACCGCGTTCATGTCGGGATTTTGTGTGATATTCCCCGGTAATAGTTGCATGATGTCGCTGATGCTGGAGGGTTGTACGTGTTCTATGGCGGCAATACCTATGCGTGAACTGGTGTTTATGTTGCTACCTTGTTGGGCGGTAACAATAATGGATTCAAGTAAAAGGTTGTCTTCTTGTAAGGTGAAATTAAAGTTCCGGTTATCCTTATTTATAGTGATGTCTAAAATTGCTGTTTGGTAGCCTAGTGAGGATATTCGTATGGTGTGTGTGCCATCGGGTATGCCGTATAAGACATAAGCGCCTTGTTCATCGCAGGTTGCCCATAGTCCAAGTTCAGGAATATCGATAGAGGCAAAAGATATTGGACCACCTTTAATATTGGTAATCAAGCCTTTTATGTTATTTTTATTTGAAACATCGGCTGTGGTGGCAAAAATGACAGAAGGAGTCATTAATGCGCATATTATAAAGAAGATATATTTTTTTACAAACCCTTTTTTCACGCTTGGCTATCCTATATTTTTGTATTACAAAGGTAGATTGTGGCACTTGTATGCACAATCCCTATTTATAGGTAAAAAAGATTGGCACGATTTTTGTACGTATCTAAATAAATTAATAAAACAACAAGATGAAAAAAATAATATTGTTAGCAAGTTTACTGGTATCCGGCCTTGCGTTTGGGCAGCAAAAAACATTGTATGATTTTACCGTAAAGGATATCGACGGTAAGGATTTTAATTTGGCGCAATTGAAAGGGAAAAAAGTATTGGTGGTGAATACAGCGTCAGAATGTGGCTTGACTCCTCAGTATCAACAACTACAAAGCTTGTATGAGCAGTATGGAGAAAAGTATCATTTTGCAGTAGTGGCCTTTCCTTCCAATGATTTTGGAAAGCAGGAGCCGGGAACCAATGCGGAGATCAAGCAGTTTTGTAGCTTGACCTATGATGTAACTTTTCCTTTAATGGCTAAGGTTGCTGTAAAAGGTAAGGAGATGACACCGGTTTACAAATGGCTTACGGAAAAAAGTGAAAATGGAGTGATAGATGCTGCTATACAGTGGAATTTTCAAAAGTTTATGATTGATGAAAATGGCCGTATGGTGGGCATGGTACCACCCAAAGAGCAGCCGGACAGTGATAGGATTGTAAAGTGGATTACAGGAAAAACTGCCGCTAAATAAGTGGCTGGTAATTAAAGTAAAGAGGCTCAAAGCCTCTTTTTTGTACTAAAAATTTGCAGGCTTAAAAAAAAGGCTTACATTTGCTTTGTACTATTATGTTAACCCACCATTATTGTGGTAATAATAAATAACGTGAATTTTGGGTACGGCCGTCATCAAGCCTTGGAGCGGGTTTCCTTAACTTTGTGGAAGGGGAGAATCTATCGGAGGTTGGTTGCCGGAACTGCTACGGCGGAAAATACCTTTGTTATTTCTACTCATCAGGTGTGCGATTTGGAGAACCTGATCAATCCGGTGATTATTCTAGACGAGAATAAGGTTCTTGTAAATGATACTGTTTATAGTATTGTTCAGACACTGGGAGCTGCTGGTGGAATGAATATAGCGCAGTTATTCATAACTTTACCTGTAGAGAATCAACGATAAGATTTAATAATATAAACTAAATAAATTTTGCTGTGAAAAATTTCTTAAAAACACTGTTGGCATCTACGTTAGGTGTCATTATTGGAGGCATATTCTTGTGCTTGATCGGACTGGGGCTACTTATTGGTATTATTGCCGGGGTTTCCGAGCCCAAAAAGTATGAACTGAAAGAAAATACGGTTCTATTGCTGGAACTGAAGGGGATTGTGAACGATAGGGAACAGTCGGATCCTTTTTCTTTATTTTTGGACGAAGAACCCGTAACTGCGGGTGATATTATCAATGCTATAAAGAAAGCCGGCGAGAATGAAAATATCACAGGTATTTACCTTAAGGCAGCATTCTCAGGTATCGGGTTTGCCAATCAGGAGGCTATCCGGAAAGCATTGTTGGAGTTCAAGTCTACCGGTAAATTTTTAGTAGCATATGGAGATGTTTATACGCAGGAAGATTACTATTTGGCCTCAACAGCCGATATGGTAGTTATGAATCCACAGGGAATGTTTGATTTGCATGGATTAGGCACGATCGTTCAATTTTCTAAGGGTTGGTATAAAAACATGGGTGTGAATTTCCAGGTTTTTAAGGTGGGCACATTCAAGTCGGCCGTAGAACCTTATATTGCAGATAAAATGAGTGAACCAAACAGGGAGCAGGTAACTTCTTTTTTAAATGATATATGGGGACATTATTTGTCGGCCGTTTCCGAAAGCCGAAATATTCCTGTAGAAAGCCTGAATGCTTATGCCGACGATTTTTTGTTATTCTCGGCTCCTGAAAATTATTTAAAATATAATTTGGTAGACACATTTATGTATGAAACAGAAATGGAGCAATACCTGAAGATAAAGACACAAACAGATTCTACTAAAAAATTGACAATGGCCTCGGTGGCAAATCTCAAAACAGTAGCTTTTAAGGAAAAGAAAAAAACCAAAGATAGGATTGCTGTGGTATATGCTGAAGGTGTAATTCAAAGTAGCGGGGATTTATTGGGCGGAAGTGCGATTACATCCAAAGAGTATGTGAAAGTGATTGAGAAATTGCGGAAAGATAAAACCGTGAAAGCTGTGGTGCTCAGGGTAAACTCCCCGGGTGGCAGCGCTTTTGAGTCGGATTTGATTTGGAAGGCATTGGTTGATTTAAAGAAAGAGAAACCCTTGATCGTATCTATGGGTGATGTGGCGGCATCCGGCGGTTACTATATTTCATGCATGGCTGATACTATTGTTGCAGAACCTAATACTATTACCGGTTCAATCGGTATTTTCGGCATACTTCCCGAAGGTGCCGAGTTGGCTAAGAAACTGGGACTGGCTTATGACGATGTGAAAACCAACAAGCATTCTACGATGTTAGGAGCATTTGTGGCGCCACCGCTTCCGTATTTAGGCGAATTCCCTTTGCCCTTCTTTACTTCTCCGTTGGATGCGAGTGAGCAGAGGATGATGCAGGCATATGTTGAAAGGGGATATGATTTGTTCCTTAGCCGCTGTGCCGAAGGACGTTCAAAAACAAAAGCGGAAATTGACGCTATTGGCCAGGGCCGCGTGTGGACAGGTAACCAGGCACTGGAACGCGGCTTGGTTGATACCCTGGGCGGCTTGGATGATGCTATCCAGATTGCTGCACGAAAAGCGGGCTTAAATGATTATATTGTGAGGAGTTATCCTGAGCCGGAAAGTTTTATGAGCAAACTGATGAAGAGTTCTGCCAATGAGCTAAAGGTCAGTATTATAAAATCGATAATCGGAAAAGATGCTTATGAGCAACGTTCCATGCTCCGGCAGTTTGAAAATTTTGATTTCAGAATGGCACTAATGCCTTATGAAGTGCAATAAAATGCATCTTGTTACAAAGTAAAAAAGGGTGTCCAAAAATTTTACTTTTTGGACACCCTCTTTTTATTTACAAGAGGCCGATGGTTTGATTACATCATGCCACCCATTCCGCCCATGCCGGGAGCTCCCATAGGCATAGGGTTTTCTTCTTTCTTGTCAGCCAGCACACACTCGGTAGTGAGGAACATGCCGGCTACTGAAGCGGCGTTTTCCAAAGCTACACGGGCTACTTTGGCAGGGTCAATTACACCGGCTTTGAAGAGTTCTTCATATTTGTCGGTGCGGGCATTATAGCCAAAGTCGGCTTTGCCTTCTTTTACTTTTTGAACTACTACGCTGCCTTCCATGCCTGCATTTTCAACAATTTGGCGGAGGGGTTCTTCAACGGCGCGTTTTACAATGAGAATACCGGTGGTTTCATCATCATTGTCGCCTTTCAGCTTATCCAAAGCTTCGATAGCACGAATGTAAGCTACGCCGCCTCCGGGGATAATGCCTTCTTCAACAGCAGCACGGGTAGCGTGCAGGGCATCATCAACGCGGTCTTTTTTCTCTTTCATTTCCATTTCGGTAGCAGCCCCTACGTAAAGAACAGCTACACCACCGGCTAACTTAGCCAGGCGTTCTTGCAGCTTTTCGCGGTCGTAATCGCTAGTGGTTGTCTCCATTTGTTTGCGGATTTGGCTCACACGATTTTCAATATCTTTTTTGTTGCCGCCACCGTTTACAATGGTAGTATTTTCTTTATCAATAGCTACTTTTTCGGCCTTACCAAGCATTTCCATGGTAGCGCCGTCAAGTTTCAATCCTTTCTCTTCGGAGATAACCATACCGCCGGTGAGGATGGCGATGTCTTCGAGCATTTCTTTACGACGGTCGCCAAAGCCCGGGGCTTTAACGGCAGCAATCTTAATGGTGCCGCGAAGGCGGTTCACTACAAGGGTTGAGAGGGCTTCACCGTCAACGTCTTCAGCAATGATAAGCAGTGAACGTCCGCCTTGTGCTACGGGCTCAAGTACGGGCATCAGGTCTTTCATTGTAGAGATTTTGCGGTCGGTGATAAGGATAAGCGGATTTTCCAAAACCGCTTCCATCTTCTCACCATCAGTCATGAAGTAGGCAGAGATGTATCCGCGGTCAAATTGCATACCTTCCACTACTTTCACTTCAGTGTCGGTGCCTTTAGCTTCTTCAACGGTGATTACACCTTCTTTTTTAACTTTACCCATAGCTTCGGCAATGAGTTTTCCGATGGTACTGTCGTTGTTAGCTGAAATAGTGGCTACCTGTTCTATTTTGGCCAAATCGTCGCCAACGGCCATGCTTTGCTTTTTGAGACTGCCAACAATGGCGGTAACGGCTTTGTCTATACCGCGTTTCAGGTCCATGGGGTTAGCGCCGGCAGTTACGTTTTTCAAACCTACATTGATGATGGATTGGGCAAGAACGGTAGCGGTGGTAGTACCATCACCGGCCTGGTCAGCAGTTTTTGAAGCTACTTCTTTTACCATTTGGGCGCCCATGTTAGCGAAACGGTCTTCCAATTCTATTTCTTTAGCCACACTCACACCGTCTTTGGTGATTTGAGGAGCGCCGTACTTTTTGTCGATAACCACGTTGCGGCCTTTAGGTCCGAGGGTTACTTTTACAGCGTTGGCCAATGCGTCCACACCTTCTTTCATAAGGTTGCGGGCTTCGATATTAAATTTTATTTCTTTTGCCATAATAATTCGAGATATGATTTAAGAGATTAGGGAATTAGGATTAAACAATAGCCAAAATATCGGCCTGGCGCATCATCATGTATTCTTTGTTGTCAACGCTGATTTCAGTTCCGGCGTATTTACCATATAATACTTCATCGCCCACCTTTACTTCCATAGGTTCATCTTTTTTACCGCTACCTACGGCCACAACTTTTCCACGTTGAGGTTTTTCTTTTGCGGTGTCGGGGATATACAATCCACTGGCTGTTTTTTCTTCGGCCGCTGCGGGCTCGATCAGCACTCTGTCTGCTAAAGGTTTAATTTTCATGATACTAAATATTTTAATGTTGTTTTTTAGTTTAGATTTACGAAAATAATACTACAAATAGAGTGCCAAAGTAAAAAACGTGCCAAAATGACACTCGGAACAAGGTGTATTATGACAAAAGCCGCTCTTTTGTAAAAAGAACGGCTTTCATTTTATGAAATATAAGCTTACTGTACCGGTGTTTCAGTGCCGGGAGCTTGTTGTTCGGGTTGGGGAATAACAGGAAACTCAGGTTGCCCGGGAGCAGTTTGTACATTTTCCAAACGTTTTTGCACGTCAGATGCATTCTCTCCGCCTGATGATACTACAGCAGTGGCAGCCAAGCAAAGCACTAAAATACTGATGGCTAAAGTCCATGTGGCTTTCTCCAAAAAATCGGCAGTTTGGCGTACGCCAAAAGTTTGGTTGCCTGTGGCAAAGTTAGCGGCAAGTCCACCACCTTTAGAGTTTTGTACTAATACTACTAATGTGAGTAATATACAGGCAATTATAATTAATACGGCTACAACTGTGTACATAAAATTAAGATTTTGATTTAAACTTTAAGTTTTGAATTCGGGCTGCAAAGTAAGTATTTTTTTTTGGTTCCAGCAAACATAACTTCTCATAAGTAGCCATGGCTAAAGATACTAAACCTTGGTCTTCATATATTTTTGCCAAGGTTTCGGTTACCATATCATTGAAATTCAGTTGGTTTATTGAATTTCCATCATCGTGAGAACTAGCTCCTTCGGAAAAACCAATTTCATTAAGGGCGCTGGCTACAGGGCGGAGTTGTGGTTTTTCGGTGAGAAATTTACTGATTGGGTCTGCGTCGGAAATTTCAGGCTCAATATTTTCACCGGCAAAATAATCGAGCGGATTATAGAAACCCGCTTCTTGTTTTTTCGGTTGAGGAGATACAGGTTTGGGTTCAGGAGCGGAAGGGGAGAGATCAAGGGTTATATATTCTTCTTGTTCAATAGCAGGGGTATCAGCAGGTGTAAATTCCTGTACTTTGATATGTTGTACTCGCTGGTATAGGCGTTCGCGATTTACAACATAAATGGCAGCCTTAGCCTTCTGTTTATTGAGTTGTTTTTCTCCACTTTGTTGTAGGCCCTCCAGCAATAATTGCTGTCCAATGCCGCACCAGGGGTGATGGTTTACAAATTGTTCCAAGCTTTTTAAGTCACCGGTGGAGATGGGTGGGGGAGTGGGGCTTAGGCGTTGTAAAAATAATTGTATAGTCATGGGCTTACCAGTTTGCTACGGCGGCGTTAAAAATATCTTCTATTAATTTCTTTACAATTTCATCAATTAGTTGATCTTGCACGGCATCTAGTGTTTGAGAAGAAGGGTAGTCGGCATAATTAGAGAACGATTTATTGTAGCTTTGCTTTTCGTCTTTATTGTTTGTAAACCTTATCTTTACTGTAATGTTTAAGCGGTTGGTGGCAGCTACTTCACTAGATGTAACGGCAATGGAGGTGACATCATAATTGGTGATTTCGCCTTCAAAATGCAGGTCGCCGTCGTAGGTTTCCAAGCTTAGGCGGGTATTACGGGTAAATTTATCTTTGAGTGCTTCGGTTAAGTTATTACTCAAGGAAGGGTAAATAATGGGGGCCATGTTATTGATGTAATCAATGGTTACGGTTTTTACCTCAGGAGAGATGGAGGTTCCCGTAAATGAATATCCGCCCTTGCAGCTTTGTGCCATAAGGCTGAGACATGATAAGGCTATGATGGCTGAAGTTATTTTATTCAAGATTATAATCTTTTAGTTTTCTGTATAAAGTGCGTGCGGATATGCCCAATTCTTCTGCTGCCTGTTTGCGGTTTCCGTTGTGTTTTTCCAAGGCAGCTTTAATAAGCTGTTTCTCGTGTTCTTCTATTGACAGGCTCTCTTCTTTGATTTCTTCGGTATCTACGATGCCTACGTCGAGCGAGTGAGAAACATTTACAGGGTGGGGTATATTGAGGTTCCCTTGGGCCACGGGGCGTTCTTGCGATAATTCATGTACCACTTGCTTCAATGCATTCATATCATTGCGCAGGTCAAATAAGATGTTGTAGAGGATTTCACGTTCGGAAGAAACGGACTGTTCTTTATTTGATGTTAGTACCGGAAGATTTGAGTTGGTATAGTGTGGCAAATAAGATTTTAGAGTCTCGGCGTTAATGAGGCGTTCTCTTTCGATAACGGATAACTGTTCGGTTACGTTTTTTAGTTGGCGTATATTTCCGGGCCAGTAGTAGGTTTCCAGAATTTGACGTGCTTCAGGTGTAATCGTAATAATGGGCATGTGGTACCTTTCGGCAAAGTCGGCTGCAAATTTCCGGAACAGCAGGTAGATGTCGTCTTTGCGTTCACGCAGGGGAGGGATATTGATAGGTACGGTGTTGAGGCGGTAGTATAAGTCTTCGCGGAAACGTCCGTTCTGCACTGCCTGTAGAACATTGACATTGGTGGCAGCAATTACCCGCACGTTTGTTTTTTGTACCTTGGAGGAACCTACTTTGATAAACTCTCCGGACTCGAGTACACGCAGGAGTCGCACCTGTGTGGACAATGGAAGTTCAGCCACCTCATCAAGAAAAATAGTACCTTTATCAGCCACTTCAAAGTAGCCTTTACGTGTATCATGAGCGCCGGTAAAGGAGCCTTTCTCATGTCCAAAAAGTTCCGAATCAATGGTGCCTTCGGGTATGGCACCGCAGTTCACAGCTATGTATGATCCGTGTTTCCTGCTACTAAATTGATGTATGATTTGAGGGAATATTTCTTTCCCCACACCACTTTCTCCGGTGATGAGTACGGACAGGTCTGTTGGCGCTACCTGGCGGGCAATATCTAAGGCCCGGTTCAATCCTGCCGAATTGCCGATGATATCAAATCGTTGTTTTAAGCTGCTTAAATCCATAATGAACTTACAAAGTTACAAAAAAAGTAAATAAGTAAATAGTAAAGAGTAATTTTTTGTACTTTTGTTGTCTAAAATTGAAAAATTATGTCGTTTATAGGAATTATTCCGGCACGTTATGCTTCTTCCCGCTTTCCGGGAAAACCTTTGGTTGATATTGGTGGAAAACCAATGATACAGCGGGTATATGAGCAGTCAACCAAAATTTTACCCTTGGTTTATGTGGCCACTGATGATGTGCGTATTGCGGAATGTGTAGAAGGATTCGGCGGTAATGTAATAATGACTGCCGCAACACACCGTAGCGGTACTGACCGTTGTGCGGAGGCTGTAGCTAAAATACAATTGGACAGAGATATAAAAGTTGATGTAGTGGTTAATATTCAGGGTGATGAGCCCTTTGTTGATCCTCTTCAAATAAAGCAATTGGTGGGCTGCTTTGCTTCGGAAGAAGTGCAAATAGCCACCTTGGTGAAACGTTTTGGTGTGGATGAAGATGTTTTTAGCTCCAATTCGCCCAAAGTGGTGCTTAGCAAGAATTGGGAGGCGCTTTATTTCAGCCGCTCACCCATACCCTTCGTGCGTGATGCAGAGCGTCAGGAATGGTCTCAAAAGCACGTTTATTATAAACATGTGGGACTTTATGCGTACAGGACGGAAGTGTTGCGGGCGCTGTCACAGCTTTCCCCTTCACCTTTGGAGATGGCTGAATCTTTGGAGCAGTTGCGCTGGCTGGAAAATGGCTATAAGATAAAAGTGGCTGAAACAGAGTGTGAAACTCACGCAGTGGATACGCCGGAAGATTTGGCACGATTATTGCTGCACAATAAATAAAGTATAAAAATTCCCTCAATTTTTTTGGGTGATTGGAAGATAAATTGTAACTTTGTCGTTTAGAAACAATTATAAACTAAAAATATTAAGCTATGAAAAATCGTATTTCTCTATTAATGTTGGCTTTTGCCGCATTAGCAGTGACATCGTGCTCGAGCCCTGAAAAGATGAACAAACAGGCCGATATGATGAACACCTCCTGTGATCCTCAAGTGTTGGAAATTCGTGCCAATGCTATTGAAGCTCGTTATACTATTTCTTTTCCCGAAAAATATTTTCACCCTAAAGCAACTTTAGAAGTTACTCCGGTATTGGTATATGAAGGGGGCGAAGTAGCTGCTCCCGTTAAAGTGTTACAAGGTGAAAAAGTACAAGGCAATAACACCATTATCCCTAAAGTAGGTGGTAAGGTTACTCAGCCTGTAAAGTTTGACTACAAACCCGGCATGGAAAAATGTCACTTGGAACTTCGCTTCACTTTGAAATATGGTAAAGATAAAGTGGTTCCTTTTGATCAACCCCGCAAAATTGCCGATGGTGCTGTGGCTACCTCTCAATTGGTGAACACTGCCGGACAACCTTCATTGTTGCCCCACAAATACCAAAAAACAGTTGCTCAAACTCAAGAAGCACAGGTGAACTATTTGATCAATAGCTCAGCTGTACGCTCAGGCGAATTAAGCAAAAAAGAAGTTAAAGCTTTGCAAGAATTTTTAGCTTCAGTGGATAAAGACGCTCGCAAACAACCTAAAGGAGTAAATATCATTGCAGCCTCTTCACCCGAAGGCCCTATGAAAATCAATGAACCTTTGGCTGCCAATCGTGGCAAATCAGCTGAAAGTGCGTTGAAAAACCTGACTAAAAAAGTAAAAGGTAAAGCTCCTGTTAACCACACTAATATTTCAGAAGACTGGGACGGTTTCCGCGACTTAGTGGCTGCTTCAGACGTGAAAGATAAAGATCTTATCCTTCGTGTTCTTACCATGTATAG
>JAVBSQ010000076.1:0-12945 GCA_031556695.1 Bacteroidales bacterium
ATCTTTTCCGATGAAATGAACGAGCTTCGTGTCCTCTTGCTGCCACCATTTTTTCCATTCGTCAGGCTTCAATTCTATAGTGTTGGAGATATACCCGATGGGCGCATCAAACCACACGTACAGCACTTTCCCTTCAGCCCCTTTCACCGGAACAGGAACACCCCAGTCGAGGTCGCGGCTCACGGCGCGTGGTTGCAATCCACCGTCAAGCCATGACTTGCACTGCCCGTAAACATTTGCTTTCCATTCCTTATGATCCTCCAAAATCCATTGGCGCAGCCAACCTTCATGTTGGTCAAGCGGCAAGTACCAGTGTGAGGTTTCTTTCAATATAGGCTTGCTGCCACTGATGGTAGAGTGGGGGTTAATCAGTTCGTTGGGACTGAGCGTGCTGCCACATTTTTCACATTGGTCGCCATACGCGTTCTCGTTGCCACACTTGGGACAAGTACCGGCAATGTAACGGTCAGCCAAAAATTGTTGAGCTTCTGTATCGTAGTATTGTTCCGCCGACTTCTCTATAAATTTACCCTCTTCATATAATTTCTTGAAGAAAGCAGACGCTGTTTCATGATGTGTTTTTGAAGAAGTACGGGAATAAATATCAAAACTTACGCCTAGGCGTTCAAACGAATCTTTAATAATCAGGTGATATTTATCCACCACATCTTGCGGTGTGATGCCCAGTTGGCGCGCTTTGATGGTGATGGGAACACCATGCTCATCGGAGCCGCAAATGAACAGTACCTCCTTGTTGCGTAGGCGCAGGTAGCGGGCATAAATATCCGCAGGAACATATACACCTGCCAAGTGACCAATGTGTACAGGTCCGTTAGCATAGGGGAGGGCAGCAGTGATGAGGTGACGATTGTAGTTTTTCATATTAAAGGTACATTCAAACTACAAAGATAGGAAATTTCCGACAGATTCACCCTTTAAAAATATTTATTCGATGATATCACTTTCCCAAAAATTTAATAAATTTTTGATTGCTTCTTGAAATAATTTGGGTGATTTTACTCCTAAAATCAATTTTCCATTTTCGTTAAGTAAAAAACCAACTTCAATTTCGATAAGTTCTTCTTCCGTGCTTCCATATAACACAACTGTCCGAATAATCTTGTGTTTAGGATAATATTTTTTGATATAATGCTGTTCAATATATTCATAATTTGCTAATTCAGCAATTCCATTGTGACGGAATTTATATTTTTTACCCTCTATATTTATTACTTCATTATGGTCAAAGTCAAGTAAAATTAAGTCCGGAATGAAAATAATCTCGTCTTTATTGCCTGCTTTGTATCTTGCTCTGTCTTTGTATTTTGCTAAGGGGATATGTTCGCCTTCTAGCGTGACAAAATAACCTTTTTCGGAACCTGCATGATTTTCAAAAATGGAGTAACTGCGAGTGAAATTTTCGATAACTAAATGAATGAAAATTGTTCCAAGTTTTTCGCTAAAAGTATCATATTTCCAGTAATTTAGACTCATCTCAACTTTTGGGATGGATAAATCTTGCAATGAAATTTTCAACTTATTAGCAATTTGAATAAATTTGTTTGTTTTTCCAATGTGGTTTTGAGAAAGTCCATGATGTGTAATTTCTATTCCTCCATTCCAACCCAATTTTCGTAGAACTGCGGAAATAATTGACAATGCTCCGATATTTGGATCGTAAGAGAGTGTGCCATCTTTGAAAAGTCGTCCTGAAATTTCAATTTTATGATTTTTTTTCGTTAGCGAAATAGGCACATTTCCCTTGGGTGCTTTTCGCATATTTGTTTTGAAATTAATAATTTCATCAATATTTTCAAAAGGGAAAAAAATCGTTTCATCTAATTTTTTGCCTAAAATTTCAACGCCGAAGGTCAAGAGTAGCCTTGTTCCAAAAATATAGGTTTCGGTTGGTTTTTCTTTTTGCTCCACCTGTAAATTGTAGAGCATTATCTTGCGAGTCTCAGGATAGTAATTTTCAATGAAAATAAATTTGCTACAACGCTGATAAACGCCGGTGTTTCGACTCTCTTTATCGTCGGTTTTGGTTTCTTCAATAGCGTAAATAGGTGTGTCTTTAATTGTTGGTTCGTCTTTTTGATAAAAAATTAAGAAGTCAATAAAGCTCGAATTACCGGAAATGGTTTTTATAAAAACTCTGTTTACTTTAGTGCACTTGAAGCCTGTTACCTCGTAGGTAAAAGTGAATTTGTCGTTATCTAAGATTGGTAAAATGCGAATTGTGTCAATAAAAACGGCAAAATTAAAATCTATGGCAAATTTTTGAAAAATTGTTGCTAAAACTTCCTTTTTGGGACGTTCTTCCGTCAAAAACCAAAGATTTTTATTCATTTTTTTTCAATATATAAAGTTGCTCTTTAATATGCTTTTTATGTTTATTTTCCCCATTATTATTGCTCTTAAAACGCAAATAATTAAATTCTACTAATTCTGTTTTCCCATATTTTAAAAAGGTTGACAAAATCTCATCTTGGCGCATAATTCCTTCGTTATTGTAGCTTAAAATCAGCGTTTTATATTTTCCCAATTGGGCAATTTTTTCCAATTCCTGCAATGCTGTCGTTGCATTACAAAATTTTGATTTTTGATTTTCATAATTCGCCCTCAGACCTGTAACGCCTTTAATCTCGGGATTGTCATATTTAGCAATTGTTTCCAATAGATGATAGTTCGGTGCATATTGTCGCTGATTATAGGGGGGATCAAGATAAAAAATGTCAGCCTCAATTTTAGAAAGTAAATTTACGGAATCTTCATTAAAACATTGATTTTCAAATTTATTTTCTATAAATTCAATTGGTCTCAAGACCATTTTTTTTACGGCTCGTGGATCCCATTTTTTATGGAAGGCAGCATAAACTCCTGCTACATTTGCATAAAATGGAACTGTTTCAATTAGACAGGTTAATAAAATAAAATATTCATTTTCAGAAATTAATTTTTCGTTCTTCCAATTTTCAACTTGTTGTCTGATTGCGTCAATTCGCAATCCATTTTCTTCCGAAAAGTACATCCTGCCACCGGCAGGCGTGTAATTCTTCCAAATAAAACCGGCCTTGTCCGGAATTTGATTAAGATAGTCTACAATTATTTGCAAATTATTTGCAAATAATTGAGTGGGTTGAAATGCGATATTTTTCAGTAAATTACTGAAAATAAATTCGTCATTGTTGGCAATGTATGCTTTTTGCAAAACGAAAGAAAAATACAATAAATCAGCAGAAAAAATTTGATGATTTTTTTTCTTAAAATAGCGTCCTACGTTTGTGGTTCCTGCAAAAAAATCAAAAAATGACTGACCCTTTATGTCTTTTTCAGTCATTATTTGATTGATTTTATCAAGTAAATTTTCTTTGTTGCCTATAAATCTCATTCCAAACTAGTCAAAAAGTGAATATTGTTTTTGCTGTTTGGGTGGATCATAGTTGGTTATTAAAACCTCCATACTTGCATTTTTGTCTCGTACAGTGGTTTGATAATTTGAATTTGAATAGTTAAAACACATTGAGTTGACTTTATAGCTTGGATTATTCGCAATCCAAGTTTTTAAAATGCTATTTTCTTTTCCTTTATGTTCCAAAACATTAGACAATGCAAATTTAACACCCTGATTATTAATGCAGTCTAATTTTTTCAACAATGATTTTTCTTCTCTTTCAGACCAACCTTTAAAACCTCTTTTGCCATCATTATAAGTTCCGCAGGTGATTAAATAAGGTGGGTCTGCATAAACAAAATCTTCATTTTGTAGATTGTTAAAATCAAAATCTTCAAAATCCATGCTTGAAAAATTTACGTCATTCTCTTTAATTTCAATGATGAAATTTTCCAAGTTCTGTCGCATTGTTGGGTTAAAACTACTACGTTCTCGCCCAAATGGATTGTTGAATTCATGACTGTTGTTAAATCGAATTTGATGATTAAACGAAAAGGCAATTAATACAAATAAATCTAATGGATTTTTTTCGGTATTATATTTTTGTCTTAATTTTTTGTAGCCGGTTTCATTTGTCAGAGATAATTCAAAATCATTAATTCGTTTCTCTATGTGGCGAAGAGTTTCATCTAAACTTTTTTCTTGAAATGCTCTATACATTTCAATTAAAAAAATCAAATTGTCATTGAAATGAATTTTGTTCGCATTTGAATTTATTCCAACATTGCAGCCTCCACAAAATAAATCTACAAAATTATCAATTTCGACAGGAAACAATGGTAGTAGTTGTGGTAACAGTTTGGATTTTCCGCCAATGTAATTTAACGGGGATTTGCTTTTGGGCCGTTTATATGTTGCTGTTGTTCGCATTTTTATTTTTAACTTTTGCACAACAAAGGTATGAAATTTTTGTTTATATTTCATACCTTCTATACATTATATTATTTTTTTATATTTTTATATTCTGCTTATATTCATCGATTTGTGCTATGGTTTGAGAAATAATTTTGCAAATTAAAAATTCCTTTTTACCTTTGCTTCGCCACTAAGCGATAACCACTCGCTTATTGTCAGATTTATGTCTCTAATATTTGACTGCTTAAAATCGGGTGATAAAGTTGCTGTCATTGCGCCGGCTGGTCGCATTGCCGAAGGCTCTTTGCTACCCATGCAGCAG
This sequence comes from Bacteroidales bacterium, assembly GCA_031556695.1. Taxonomy (GTDB): domain Bacteria; phylum Bacteroidota; class Bacteroidia; order Bacteroidales; family UBA932; genus UBA932. The sequence continues at coordinate 4,632 of JAVBSQ010000076.1, forward strand.
TGCATGGAACGTTGGGGCTTGCAGCCAATTTTGGGCGAGCATGTTTATGCCCGCCACCATACCTTTGCCGGCACAGACGAGCAGCGTAGATTTGATCTCCAGTGGGCAGTGAATGATCCGGATATTAAAGCCATTATCTGCGCCCGTGGAGGCTATGGCACAACACGCATAATTGATAGCATTGACTACACGCCGTTGTTGCAACAACCCAAAATATTGGTCGGATTTAGTGATATTACAGCCCTGCACGCCCGCTGGAACCACCTGGGTTTACAAAGCGTTCATGCCATTATGGCCAGCCATTTTCCCCCTGACGGTAGTGATGATGAAAGTACGGAAAGTCTTAGAAAAGCTTTGTTCGGAGAGACCTTAAGTTATAACTTGCCTTATCAAACCTTAAATAAAACGGGGCAGGCAGAAGGTGTCTTAGTCGGCGGCAATATCACCATGATTGCCCATCTTACCGGCTCGGTGGACGAATGGGACACACACGGAAAAATACTCTTCCTGGAAGACCTGAACGAACCGCTGTACGCGCTCGACCGTATGCTCTTGCACCTGCAACGCAGCGGAAAATTTGAACATATCAAAGGTTTAGTCCTGGGCTATTTTACTGATATGAAAGACGGTTCAACCTCTTTCGGAAAAACAGTACAGGAAATAATTTCCTCTTATATTGAAAATCTCCCAATACCGGTAGCCTACGGCTTTCCTGCCGGGCATGAAAAACCAAATCTGGCCTTTCCTTTTGGCCGCTCCATGAAGTTAGATGTTTCAACAAAACATACCACCCTTGAATTTGCCGCACCCCAAACGTTTAAATTTTAAAACTATGTAATTCCGCCACCCGCACCACCACTAATTACAGTTTCTTATTATTACTATGTCGACAACTAAACACGACACGGGAGCCCGTGCCGAGCAAATTGCTGTGGATTATCTACGGGCTAACGGCTTTACTATTCGCCATGTCAACTGGCGCATTGGCCATAAAGAAGTTGACATTGTAGCCGAAAAAAGCGACTGCATTCATATTGTTGAAGTACGTTCACTCAACTCCTCTTTCTTTCACCGCCCCTGCGACACTATTGATCACATTAAACAGCGCAACCTGATTACTGCTGCAGCTTCTTATATTAAGCGTTACAAGCTAACCATGGAGGTGCAATTGGATGTAATATCTATTGTGTTTAATGGCGAAGAACAGTGTCACCTCGACTACTTCCCCCGCGCCATATACCCAAAAGCTTGATGCGATACACCGAAGAAGAATTTATAAAAATAAAAGAAATGGAACGAGAAGTGTTGAGATATGCCCGTGAAGAAATTATTGGAAAATATGAATTTTGGCATGAGGTGTTTGGTGAGCAAACAGCGCGCTTTGTCAGAAATTCATTTACTGAAAATAAGGTACGGTGGTACATTTTATGAAAAAGTGAAAATATTAAAAAATATTCAAAATATGCTGCAATTTATTACTTTTAGTCATTATGAGAAAAATGTAAAACTGGAAAAGAAACCAAAAGTTGATGGATATTTTGTGTTTACAAAAAAAGATAATGAAAATATGGTGGAATATTATTTTGAAAACAGGATAGGAACTGACGCTTGTATCGTATTTTATTTCATCAAGATCAAAAATAAAAACCGGACTTCAGCTAACGAGTCTTCCTCTTGCGAAGGTCGCGCATAAATCCGGTTGATTTTAATCTGTCACAAAGTTACAACACATTTTTTAATATACAAAACATTATGAAGAAAACATTCACACCTGAAGCCGATAACGTGGAGTTCCGTTTGGCTGCCGATTTTATTGAACACACCAATCAACACGTTTTTCTAACCGGAAAGGCCGGTAGTGGAAAAACAACCTTTCTGAAGTATATACGCAAGCACTCCCGGAAAAACATAGTGGTAGCTGCGCCTACCGGAGTGGCTGCGGTAAACGCCGGAGGAGTTACCCTGCATTCTCTATTGCAGCTTCCTGTGGAACCATTTGTCCCCAGTGAGAGTGGCGAGCGGCGATTGTCATACTATCTGCGTATGAGCAGCGAAAAAATTGGTGTGCTCAGAGCTATGGACGTATTGATAATTGACGAAGTGAGTATGTTACGTGCCGATATTCTTGATGCCGTTGATGTTGTGCTTCGTCGAGTCCGCCGCAATAAAGAACCATTTGGCGGCGTACAAATGATATATATAGGTGATATGTTTCAATTACCGCCGGTAGTGAAGGACGAAGAGTGGAAATTATTAGGGCATTATTATACTTCGTCCTATTTTTTTCATGCACATACTATTCGTACATCTCCTCCTCTATATATAGAATTAAAAACCGTATATCGTCAACAAAATCAACATTTTGTTGAACTGCTCAATAAAGTGCGCTATGGTACTTTTTCAAATGAAGATTTGCAATTATTGAATACCCGTTACAATCCGGAATATTTATCCTCAAAGAATGAGAATAGTATTATTTTGACGACTCATAATTATTTGGCTAACCGCATAAATAAAGACGAAATGAATAGACTGCAGGGCGAAACGAAATGTTATACCGGCACACTGAAAGGAGAGTTTTCCGAGTCAACATTACCTGTAGAATCGGAATTGATACTTAAAGTTGGCGCCCGGGTCATGTTCCTAAAAAATGATAGGCATGAACATCGCCGTTATTATAATGGGCGGATGGCTACAGTGATAAGGTTTTCCGAGAATACAGTATCTGTGCTGGCAGATGGGGATACGGAAGAGATAGAGGTTAGATGCGAGAAATGGAAAAACCTACGGTATACCTATGATAAAATTACACATCAATTACAAGAAAATGAAATAGGTTCTTTCGTACAACTACCTCTGCGGCTGGCTTGGGCTGTTACAGTACACAAGAGCCAAGGCCTCACTTTTGACGGTGTAATAGTTGATGTAGCTAACGCTTTTGCACCCGGACAAGTATATGTGGCGTTGAGCCGTTGCCGCACCTTTGAAGGGCTACAACTCTTGTCGCCATTGTCTCCCGAACTGTTGCAAACAAATCCCCATGTGATACGTTTCATGCAATCAGAAAACTCTTTGGAGCAACTATATGAGCTCTTGGAGAAACAAAAAACACAGTATTGTCGTGCTCAATTATTGCGTGCCTTTGATTGGAATCCTATGCTGCAGGGTTTGTATGACTGGAAGAGTCTTCTTCAGCGGAGGAAGCTGCCATCGGCTTTGGAAGCCATAGATTTGATTCAAAAGTTGGAAGAGGTATTGAAAGGGCAGCACAATGTCGCCCGCCGCTTTGTTCCCCGGCTGACTATAATGATTGATTATGCCTTGTGTACCGGCGATTTCACCTCACTTAAAGATGAGCTGCAACGGGCGGTCGCCTATTTTCACGTGGCTCTTAGTGTTAATGCTCTTACCCCCTTAGATGAAAAGATTAACGAATTGGCTAGTAACCGTAAAATGAAAACGCATAGAAAAATGTTGGAGAATTACCGTTCGGTGGTGGCCGGCAGTTTACATCGCTTGTGCACCTTGGAACTCGGCGATTTCCCTTTGGTGGAGGGGTTTTCCGTTCCACCATCTCCGCAAAAAGTCCCGCAGAAACCGAAGAAATAGTTTACTGTGATAAACTAATTGCATATATTTGTGATATCATAAATTGATATCACAAATATATATGAGTGGTAGCTAAACTCCCTAAGAAAACCAGAGAACTCATCACCCATCTTTAGTAACTTTGTGGCTCATCACTAAAACGCCTTAATTCCCATCACGGCCCTCACTTCCTTGAGGGTGGCTTGTGCACTCTCGCGGGCTTGCTCGGCGCCACGTTGGGTTACCTTGTGCAGGAATGCCTCATCTTTGCTGATTTCTTCAATACGCTCACGTATAGGCAGTGTCACCTTGCAGATGTCTTCTGCTAACTGTTTTTTTAAATCACCGTAGCGAATACTGCAGTCGTTGTATTTGTCGCGGAAATGCTGCACCGTATCAGGCGTTGATACTACGTTGAGAATGGTGAAAATATTTTGTACGGCTTCGGGCATAATGCTGTTGGGTATAGTGGGGCCTGCATCTGTAACCGCTTTCATAACTTTTTTCTGTATCGTTTTCTCATCGTCAGCCAAATAAATACCATTGCCCTCACTCTTACCCATCTTCCCGCTGCCGTCAAGGCCCGGAATTTTTACCAGGTCACCGCCAAAGTTGTAAGCCGTTGGTTCAGGAAATATCTCTTTGCCGTAGAAATTATTAAAACGGCGTGCAAACACGCGGGTCATCTCCAAATGTTGCTCCTGGTCTTTACCTACGGGCACTTTTGTTGGACGATGTACAAGAATATCAGATGCCATCAATACAGGGTAGGTGAGGAGCCCCGCATTCACATTATCCTCCTGCTTGCGCACCTTGTCTTTGAAAGACGCTGTGCGTTCCAACTCGCCTTTGTAAGCCAACATATTCAGTAATACATACAGCTCCGACACTTCGGGGACATCACTTTGGACAAACAGTGTGGCCACTTCAGGGTCTAATCCTGCAGCCAAATATTCAGCTAAAACACGCCGCACATTACCGTGAAAATCGTCGGGCTTGGGGTGGGTGGTCAAGGAGTGCAAATCGGCTATAAAAAAGAAACAACGGTTCTCGTGCTGCATCTTAATAAAATTGCGTAAAGCACCGAAGTAATTACCTAAATGAAGATTACCGGTTGACCGGATACCACTGACTACTGTTTCCATAAATTAAGATATTTCTCGCAAATATAGCGAATATCTGCGTAAATCTGCGGGTTCTGCGGGAAATTTTTGTACCTTTGTTGCTTAAATCGTTAGAATCATGGAGCAGGAAAGCACACGACAGTTGAAGGTAGGTAAACAATTGCAGAAAGATCTCGCAGATATTATACGGGAGCAAGGCATGGCGCTGTATGGTGGTGCTATGGTATCGGTTACCACCGTACGCGTGAGTCCCGATTTGGCTACGGCACGCGTGCACCTCAGCATCTTTCCCTCAGCCAAAGCAGCAGAAGTCATAAAAATAGTGGAAAAACAAACCCGCATTATACGTGGAGAATTGGGTCGGCGTGTGGCCAAACAATTGCGTGTTGTGCCGGAACTAACTTTCTTTATTGACGATTCACTCGACTATGTTGCTCATATTGATGAACTCCTGAAAAAATGAGACTCCCGCTCTTCATTGCCCGGCGTTACCTCTTTGCCAAAAAATCACATAATGTCATCAACATTATTTCTATGATTAGTGTGGCAGGCATCGCTGTAGGAACACTGGCTTTAATAGTGGTGCTTTCTGTATATAACGGCTTTGATGACCTCGTGAAATCTCTTCACACTACTTTTGACCCAGATATCCGCATTACTCCTGCCGAAGGAAAGACTTTCACTCCTCGCACCGCCGTTTTTGATGAACTGCGTGCCCTGCCGGAAGTTGCCTCTTTCTCGGAAATAGTAGATGAAAACGTGTTGTTGCAGTACCGCGGAAAACAAGACATTGTGACTTTACGAGGGGTGGACTCTACTTTTGAGGCTACCACACCGATTAAACACTCCATGTATGCCGGTGAATTTTCCTTGCACCATGGTGATATTGAACAGGCGGTGTTGGGTCGCACCATCGCATATAAACTGCGGGTGGGTATCTATTTCATGGATCCTTTGGAAATATATCTTCCCGATCGTGAGGCAGATATTAACTTAATGAACCCAATGGCTTCCTTGCGGCATGATTATCTTTACCCTGTCGGAATTTTCTCTATGGAGCAGTCGTTTGATAGTCGTTACGTCTTTGTCCCCCTTGCCTTCATGCGCCGTTTGTTGAATTACACCGATGAGGTCAGTGCTATAGAGGTACGCCTGCATGCCGGTGTTGACGATGAGAAACTAACGCGGAAGGTGCAGAAAATGTTGGGTGCAGATTTTGAGGCTAAGGATCGCTATCATCAAAATGAGTCTATTTACGCCATGATGGCCTCGGAGAAAGCTGTCATCTACGCTATTTTGATATTCATTATTCTTATTATTTCCTGCAATGTGTTGGGCTCTTTAGCCATGCTTATCATAGAGAAAAAGAATGATGTGAGTACTCTGAAGAGTATGGGTGCCAATGATCAGTTGATTAGCCGCATTTTCCTTTTTGAAGGCTGGTTCATCTCCCTCTTTGGTGTGATTGTTGGTGTACTTGGCGGTCTGCTGGTATGCTTTTTGCAGCAACAATTCGGCTTATTAGCCATGTCAGGCAACTTTTTGGTTGATGCTTACCCCGTACATGTGTTGTGGACAGATGTGTTGTCGGTAGCCTTGTCAGTGTCAGCCATCGGCTTTCTGGCCGCCCTCATTCCGGCGAGGTATATTAAGAACTTTTAAGGCTTGAACAATAGCGGTGCAAATTCCGATAAGTAAATCCGCCAGTTCTTCCAAATATGTCCTTCGCTATTTTCGTAATAGGTAAAAGGGTAATTACCAGCCCTTAGTTTGGATAGATATTCTTGATTGCTTTTATATAGAAAGTCTTCTTTACCTATGCCTATCCAGTATAATTTCGGATTTTTACTAAACTGCACCTTCAGTTTCTCGTCGGGATTGTCATAAATAGGTGATTTAATGCCTTTATTCGGCTCAATAGCTGCAGAAAATAAGCCTACATAATCGAACATATCCGGATACTGTCGTGAAATATTCATCGCATGAAAACCACCCATTGATAAGCCGGCAATGGCACGGCCCTTTTTCTCTTTCATTGTCCGGTAATTCTTGTCTATAAAATCAACGATTTCAGGAAAACATGTTTCTATTAATCCGTCCATTGTATGTGGCAGATGAAAAGTAGGTTTTATAAGGCCTTCAGGTGACTCTCCGGGGGCGGCTTGTTGTGCCATATTACCATTAGGCATTACCACAATCATGGGTGTGGCCTTTCCTGCTGCAATTAAATTATCAAGAATTTGTGCTGTCCGGCCTAAGGCCATCCAAGCCTCTTCGTCGCCACCCATGCCGTGTAACAAGTATAGTACCGGATATTTTTCTTTGCTTTGTTCATATCCTGCCGGTGTGTAAATAGTGATGCGGCGTTGCATATTGAGGCCGTTCGAGCTGTACCAACGGCGGGCCACCGAACCGTGGGGAGTTTGGTTGACCGAATATAAATCACTCTGATTTCCTTTGATAATAAACACATTCGTTACAGAAGCTACATCGCGGATAAGGTATACATTATTAGGGTCAGTGGTTTGCACACCGTTGATAATAAATGTATAGCTATAAAGTTCGGAGGGAAGTATATTCGTGGTATGGCTCCAGAGTCCGGCCGTATCTTTAATCATGCTGGCTGGCTTTGCTGCCCATCCTTCTTTCGGCATCCAGTCGCCGGAAATTTGTACTGTTGTGGCTTGAGGTGCATATAGCCGGAAAGTTACGCTATTGTCGGCATGGATTTCTGGTGATACAATAGCTTGTCCGCTCCATAGTGCCTGTTGAGCGAAGCCTTTTACACAGAATAAGATGATGGTAAGGAAGGTGAAGATATTTTTCATAAGTTGATGATTAGGACGGCTAAGATAGTGATTTATTTGAAGTGTTTTAAAATCCGCTCCCGATCTTCATTCTCTTTGTCGCTTTTGTGATAAAGCTCAATAAGCATTATCTTCGCTTCTTCCGGGAAATATGCATACACCAAACGGAGGCCGGAATTTACTCCTTTGCCTTTTAGTGACTGGCAGGCTATTTTTTTAACTTTGATAATGCAATTTGTCAAACCGAGATTGTCAATTCGATAACTAAATGGTGGTCGTGCATTAGGTAGCACCGTCAATACCTGCTTCACTGTGGCGAGATCTTCTTCCAATGTTTTGTATTTCTTTAGAAGAGATTTTTTATCTTTTCCAAATTCTGCCAATTCTTCAAATACCATTACGCATCTATTTCGTTATCGTAATTACGTACTGAGTATGGTGCTTCGCGGTAGAATACGAGCTCGTAGCTGATCTCTTCATTGATTTCGGCTGCCACCCAGGGCATATCCTTGTGTGAATAGTTACTTATGGTGCTTGCCGACCAGTCGCTCATTTGGTCAATCACTTTGTCGATGACCTCCTTCTCACTGGCTTTTAATAGGGTAAGATTAGCTTTGATTAAAGGGAGATAACGAATTTGCGGATATCCGAAATATTCCGTTTTTATTTTTTGTAATTCTTTTTCGGCAATCATTTGATCAATGATTCCGTTTAATTTTAGAGGGACAGGCCCTCGTTCTAGTTTTCGGTAGGAGGCGCCGGTGAGGTGCTCTTCGTAAATTTCGTAATAATTAA
>JAVBSQ010000102.1:0-12059 GCA_031556695.1 Bacteroidales bacterium
ACCCTCGGGAGCACCTTCGGTGTCAAAATCTATAGATGGAGCTACGGCGAACTTAGCTAAGGCCTCACGTATAGCGGCATTGAGCATTTGGAAGATAACGCTTTCATCTTCGAATTTTATCTCTGTTTTGGCAGGGTGGATGTTTACGTCAATGCTGGCAGGGTCAATGTCAAAGTAGATGAAGAAGGAAGGCATCACTTCGGACGAAGCTAACAGCCTGTCATAGGCGGTGGTGACTGATTTTTGGAAGTAAGGGCTGCGGAAATAACGGCCGTTGACAAAGAAAAATTGGCTTTTATTGCTGCGTTTCGCACTGTCGGGTTTGCCTATGAATCCATGAATATTAACAATAGACGTTTCTACTTTTACGTCAATAAGTTGTTGGTTGGTGGCTTTCCCCATGAGATTAACAATACGTTGCCGCAGGTTGTTTGAGGGAAGGTGGTAGAGTTCCTGTCCGTTGTGGTGGAGCTTGAGCTCTACTTCGGGGTGGCAGAGAGCTACGCGAGTAAATTCAGTAATGATATGATTGAGTTCCACAGCATCACTTTTTAAAAATTTCCGGCGTGCGGGAATATTGTAAAATAAGTTCTTTATGCTGATAGAGGTGCCTATAGCGGTGGCGGTGGCGGTTTGTCGAGGTTGTTCGCCGGCTAATATGTGTACGCGACTACCTACCTCATCTTCCGCACGGCGGGTGAGGAGTATGACTTCCGCTACGGCAGCGATGGAGGCTAAGGCCTCACCACGAAAGCCAAAGGTGTGCAGGTGCTGCAGGTCGTCAATGACGTGTATTTTGGAGGTGGCATGGCGTTCAAAGGCCATGCGGGCATCGATGGCGTTCATGCCGCAGCCGTTGTCTACCACTTGAAGGAGGGTGCGACCGGCGTCGATAACAACAATGGTAACAGAGGAGGCGCCTGCGTCAATGGCATTTTCGAGCAGTTCCTTTAAAACAGAAGCCGGACGTTGTACTACTTCTCCGGCGGCTATTTGATTAGCTATATGGTCAGGCAGAAGTTGAATCATTGAACGTTCCGGAGTACGATTTCCATAAAATTAGAGAAATAAAAAGCAGCTACAAAAAGTGCTACAATGGACAGTATTATGATAATGCGGATAAGTCCATTCCACTTGCTTTTAGGGTGGCGACGACTATTGTAGAAAGCTTTCTGAAAGCTTCCGCGGACAAGCTGCCCCGGTTTTTTGTTCCTTTCAGGGTGAAAAAAATCATCTCGTTCATCTTTTTCCTGATCCCAGTAGATAGGATTGTAACGGAACACGCGGTGTTTCGGTGTTTTGTAAAAGTTGAATTTGAGCGCCATGGCATTTTTTTTAAGTATAGCGTATTTTTTGACCGATACGAAGGGTGGAGGTTTTCTTGATGCCGTTAAGCTGACAGAGTTTGGTGATGGAGATGCCTGTTTTTTGAGAAATACGACCTAATGTATCACCTTTTCTTATTGTCCAAAAGCGAAGTTTTTCAATTTCCCTGATATAGTCGAAATGTTCGGAACATAAGAGTAGTGTATCGCTTTGTGTGCTATAATTTTCAAAGTCGATAAGCATGCGGGGATTGAGTGGTACTCCCAGATAACGTATTTCATAGTGCAGGTGTGGGCCCGAGGAACGTCCGGTGCTTCCGCCCAGTCCCAATAATTCACCGGCTTTTACTTCTTGAAAAGGGCTTACGGAGAGTTTACTGAAGTGCCCATATACGGTCTCTAATCCGTTGTAGTGGCGTACTACTACGTAGTATCCATATCCTTTTCCGCGTTTGGCAATGCGTACCATTCCGTCAAAGGCGCATACTACGGAATCACCCTTGCGTAAACGCAGGTCGGTGCCGTAGTGGTGGCGATAGCCGCGCCGAAAGCCAAATTCGGAGGTGACTACGTTTTTCATGGGGTGCACATAACCGCTCATGTCAATAACGGTAGTGTCTGTTTTTCCGGTAAGGCTTATTTCGTATGGGTTAACCATGTCAGTGCGCCAAACGGAATAAATATCGGCTGCGGGGACGTTTCGGTACAGAGATATTTCGCCGGTGTTTTCAGCTTCTTTATCCAGTTCATCAAGGCTAAGTTCTTCTTCCTCTTCGTTGTTGTTTTCGGGAGCGGTGATTACTGCTGCTTTTTTGCTTTTTGCTTTTTGTTTTGGGGAAGCGGCAATAGCATGGTTACAACAAAACGAGATTAGACAAAGTAATATGATGAGTTGTTTATGCATCAATGTTGGCATATTTGGCATGAGTCTCAATAAATTCACGGCGGGGAGGAACTTCGTCGCCCATGAGCATAGAGAAAATACGGTCGGCCTCAGCAGCATTGTCGATGGTTACTTGACGGAGCACGCGATTTTCGGGATTCATGGTTGTTTCCCACAATTGTTCGGGGTTCATTTCACCCAAACCTTTGTAGCGTTGTACGTCTGCTTCTGCTCCGGCGCCGCTTATTTCTTCTACGGCTTTCTTTCTCTCCTCATCATTCCAGCAGTAACGTTTGTTCTTGCCTTTAGATACGAGGTAGAGGGGAGGTGTAGCGATGTAGAGGTGTCCGCGCATAACAAGGTCGTTCATGTGCCGGAAGAAGAAGGTCATGATGAGTGTGGCGATGTGGCTTCCGTCCACGTCGGCATCGGTCATGATTACGATTTTATGGTAGCGTAGTTTATCAAGGTTTAAGGCCTTACTGTCTTCTTCTGTTCCTATGGTTACGCCGAGGGCCGTGAATATGTTGCGAATTTCCTCGCTTTCAAATACTTTGTGTTCCATGGCTTTTTCTACGTTAAGGATTTTACCGCGGAGGGGTAAAATGGCCTGGAACATACGGTCGCGACCTTGTTTGGCTGAGCCACCTGCTGAGTCCCCTTCGACAAGGTATAACTCACATTTGGAAGCATCGCGGTCGGAGCAGTCGGCCAACTTGCCGGGGAGACCGGAGCCGGACATAACGGTTTTGCGTTGTACCATCTCGCGTGCCTTACGGGCTGCATGGCGGGCGGTGGCAGCCAAGATAACCTTGTCTATGATTTGCTTGGCATCTTTAGGATTTTCTTCCAAATAATTATCCAGCGCTGCGCTTACTGCTTGTGATACGGCAGCGGTTACTTCACCATTGCCTAATTTTGTCTTTGTTTGTCCCTCAAATTGCGGTTCGGCCACCTTCACGGAGATAACGGCGGTGAGGCCCTCACGGAAGTCGGCAGGGTCAATCTCAAATTTGAGTTTGGCGAGCATACCGTTTTTGTCAGCGAAATTTTTCAGTGTAGTGGTGAGTCCGCGACGGAAACCGGAGAGGTGGGTGCCTCCTTCAATGGTGTTGATATTATTAACGTAGGAGTGTACATTCTCACTAAAGCCGGTGTTGTATTGCATGGCTACCTCTACGGGTACACCTGTCTTTTCGGTTTCAAGATAGATAGGCTTTTCTGTCAATTTTTCACGGGTACCGTCAAGGTAAGTAACGAATTCGAGCAATCCGTTTTCTGAGTGAAAATGTTCGGAACGGTAAGTCTTTTCTCCTTTCTCATCTTCTTCTCCTTCACGTTTGTCTGTTATATTCAGGTGAATTCCTTTGTTGAGAAAGGCTAACTCACGTAGGCGGGTAGCCAAAATCTCATAGTTGTATTCAGTGGTGGCGGTAAAAATTTCAGTGTCGGGTTTGAAGGTGATAATGGTACCTGTTTTGTCTGAGGTGCCCACTACTTCTACCGCTGTTTGCGGAATACCGCGATGATATTCCTGGCGGTATATTTTTCCGTCACGGTGTATTTCGGCAATGAGTAGAGAGGAGAGGGCATTCACGCAGGAAACCCCTACGCCGTGTAATCCGCCGGATACTTTGTAGTTGTCCTTGCTAAATTTGCCGCCGGCATGCAGAACGGTGAGTACTACTTCTAGCGCTGATTTCCCTTCTTTGGCCATCATGCCGGTAGGGATACCGCGACCGTCGTCACTAACAGAAATAGAATTATCCTCGTTGATTTTAACATCAATGTTGTTACAGTAGCCGGCTAAAGCCTCGTCAATAGAGTTGTCTACTACTTCATATACCAAATGGTGAAGTCCGCGTGAACCCACATCGCCAATGTACATGGATGGACGTTTACGAACAGCCTCCAGGCCTTCGAGTACTTGAATGTTATCTGCTGAATAATTAGTTGCTGCTTGTGCTTTCTCGTTTTCCGCTATCATAAAATTGATGTAATTTTTAAAACATACAAAGATACGAAAAAAAAACGGAGAAAGCGTAAATAAATTATCAGAAAACAATGCTAAAACCGGCACTAACGGTAATGCCGGGATTGTAGTATAGGTAATATTGTTGATAATTATTGTTTAACAAATTGGAGGCCTGTATGTAAACGGATGTTTTGGGGTTTAAACGATACTCAACCATAGCACCTAAATTGATGTATGCGGGGGTAACGGTGGCGCTTTCAGGATAGTCTGAGCTCAACCATACGGGAGCTTCTCCACGGAATGTTCCGTCAATATTAAAAATTAGCTTGCTGGCGACTGTATAGCGCAGGTTGAGTCCCACATTGATATTGGGCAAATGCCATGCTTTTGCTTCGTTACTCATGCTGTATTGCACATATTGAGCTTTAAGCAGACCTTCGAAAGAGCCTACTTTTGTGCTGATTCCCAAGTCGAATGCCAATTTGCTGATATTATCGTAGCGTACGTCGAAATTGCTGCGCAGAGGCCCGGAAACAACGCCGTCAGAGAATAAGGGAGTAGTGCTGTTGGTGAAAAAATACATACTGTCAATCATGGCGTAACCCACGTTGACCTGATAGGCCAGGTAGTTATTGAGACTACCTCTGATACCGGCATTAATATCAAATTTATTGCGGGTGTGGGCAACATCTAGTCCCGGAAGTATGTATGAATTCTCGTTGATTATCTTCTCGTAGTTGTTCAGTGTAGTGTTACCGCTCACCGATATATAGGGAGTGAGGAAGGTTGATATTGTTTTCACACTGAGGCCGGCTTTCGGATAGATATTAAGTGCAAATTCATTATTGCTATATACGCCTTCAGCATTGAGGCCTAAGCTAAGTGACACATGGTCCGATTCCAGTTGATAGGCAGGGACAAAACTAAATACGGCGTCAGATAAATTTCCCTTATTATAACGATTATAAGCCTGTGCTGTAAGCTTAAGATCCAGGGCATGGTTACGGCCTACGTTTTGATTGAGTTGTAGGTCTAGTCCCACGGTGCCCTGCTTAATGGGGTTATTAATGTCTCTATGGGCGGTTTCTTTGATATAATCATAACTTCCACCCACACTGAATTTGGTTTTACTGTTAGTGAGGGAATAGAATCGAGCTTTTGTGTTTATGATATGCAATGTTTGCGACTGGTATTCTTTCATGTAGCTTTTGTCCATAATTTTTTGAATATACTCGCCTCCTGCATTTTGTTTGAGCAACAGGGTGTCTTGACCGTGGAAGAGGTAATACCTGTTGGTGTATTCAACATTCACGTCAAAGGCTGTTTTTCTCCAAAAGTGTTGCAGAGTCACACCTGCCTTTGTTTTAGCATCGTTGCCTATAATTTCAGAAGGCAGGGGTATGCTTGTTTGCGGAGCATCTGTATACATGGGCAGGTTTCCCCAGAATGAATGGTGGTTGATGTAGATATTCACAGAAGAATGCTCGTTCATGTGGCCGTGCAGGTAAAGGTTCAGGTCGGGAGTGATAGGGTAACCTAAACTTCCGCGGAAGTAACCAATTCCAAGTTCTTTGACTTCTCCTTGTATATTCACGCCCGCGGCCGGTATAGCTTGCATATTGAAATCATTGGAAAGAGAGAGGGGAATTACCTGGTAGCTCTGAGCAGGGATGGTGAGTGATAAGGAGTCAACAGAGTAGGGTATGGCTATCTTATCAGCATCAATTACTTTTCCTTGATAGTCAGTGATGATTTCTACCGTAGGGCTTACACCAATTTTTTTTGCATCGGGACTGGCAGGTTGCTTGGCTTGCGCTCCGGCTGTATAACAGAGGGATAGTCCAATTAGGGTAAATATAGGGAAAATCAGTTGTTTCATAGCCTATTTGATTGCGTCTAAGCGTTGTTGTACTGCATTGATAATACCGTCATCTTTCGTGTGATAGCCATCTAGTACGCTGTTGTATGTACTTCTAGCCTGTTCCGGATTATCTTTTTCTAAATAGATGTCTCCAAGAATGATAAATGAGCGTGCTACCCAATATTGTTGGGGTGTTTTGGTGTCAGAGAAATCGAAAACAGCTTTTATGGCATCATCATATTTCTGTTGCATATAAAGAATGGTAATAGCCCGATAGGCCGCCTCTGCTCCTTCCGGTAATTTAATGTCATCTTTAGACAATATTTGATAGAGTCGTAATGCTTCGGCGTAGAGCTTTTCCTGTTCTTTTGCCTTTGCTCTGAGCAGCGCTATTTGCGGTAAATATGTTTTATTTTTTGTCTCTGCATATAGCTTGTTGTAAGCGTTGGCAGCATCTTCATATAACTCAAGCTCTTTGTTGGTCTCTGCTAATCCTAATAAAGCAGGTTCAGTGAAGGTGTTCTTAGCTTGTCCGGCTACATATTCGAGACAGGTTTTGGCTGTTTCATAATCTTTTGCACGGTAACTACAGTCGCCCAGGTAGAAGTTCGCTTGTGTCCTATAGATACTTTCAGGATAAATATGCAGGAAATATTTTAATGATTTGATCGTAGCATCACAGTCGCCGGCCAAATAATTTTTTTCGGCAATGGCAAAGCGAACTTCTTCTTTCTCTTCGTCAGAGGCTATGCCGTTCGCAATTTTATCGGCAAACACAAAATATTCTTCAATATCATCTGTCTCCAGGTAAGCATTTTTTAAACCAAGGAGGGCATCTTGTGCTTCTGCAGAGGAGGGGTTATTGAGTACAGCTTGTTTGTAATATTCAATGGCACTTTTGTTGTTGCCGAGATTGACTTCAATAAGTCCGAGTTCAATAAGCGCACGCTGATTGTAAGGCGAATTTTTATAATTCTGGGTGATTACGATAAACACCTTGGCGGCATGTTCAAGGTTGTTATTCCGTAAGTAGGTGCGCCCAATTTCAAAGATGGCAGCGGGGGCATAATCAGATTGTGGATATTTGTTACATAGTGCCGCTAATGTCTCTAATTTTTTCTCTTGCTTACTTTCACTTAAGCCTTGCGCCATCGCTTTTTGAAACATGGAGTAGTCGGATTGGGCAGAGTTCATCGCTATAGCTTTATTGTAGTTTTCTATAGCGGAATTGTATTTTTTTGTGAGGTAGTAACAGTCGGCAATGCGGTTGTAGCTGTCGCTCAATTGCGGTTCACTTTGAGCTATATTAGGCTGGATAGTATATTTTCTGAACCAGGACAATGCGTCGTTATATTTTTTTTGTTTTAGAAAACAGTAGCCTATGTTATAATGAGCCAACTGGTATTCTTTCTTGCTTTTGAAAGCCCCTGGGGTGCGAATAAACTCTGCATACAGGTCATTGGCTTTTTTATATTCTTTCAGATGGTAATGAGCTTCGGCTTTCCAGTAGTTGGTTATGGCTGCGGTATTGGGGTCATATTTGGCGTAGAGTAGGGAGTGGTCAAACGATACTATGGCTGTTTTGTAATAACCGGAGTCGAGCCTACTGATGCCTTGGCCAAAGGTGATGTGTTGTATATCGGCCTTGTCTTGCTCACTGAATAATAATCCGGATTCCATTGCTGCCATTGCCTTGTCGTATTCTTTTTCTACAGCGTAGGCTGTGGCGAGTAAGCGGTGAAGGTCTTCAGATGGGTGTTCTGCCTGATATTCATATAGCGGCTTGGTATTATTCTCAGCCTCCATGGAGAGCTTGATGTAGTTTATCCACGCATCATGCTTAATATCTAGATTGTAATTTTGTTGCCGGGCTTCATTAAAATATTTTAATGCTGAATTCTTATCGCCGATTTGCAGGTAGGCGTCGGCAGTATAGTAGGTGGCAGCCTGGCTTATGCTGTCTCTCTGCGGAATTAAGGTGTTGAATAGAGTTAAAGCGTCTGCATATTTATGCAGGTTGTAGTAGATAGAAGCTTCTAAAAAGGCGTCTTCACGATTCAAGGGAGAAGCTTTTTCTTTGTATAAATTGAAATAGTTTAAAGCTTCATCATATTGTTTGTTGAGGTAGTAAGCTTCAATAATTAAACGGGCAATTTCAGTATACCGTGTATCTGTAGCTGATTTGAGTAATTCGGTGCCTTCACTGATAACATCTTTATACCGCTCTAGCGCTACATAAATTTGAAGTATGTAGTAACCGGAGAGTGTGGAAAAACGCTCGTCGTTGCGAATGGATTGGAAGGCCTCAAGCGCTGTAGCGTAATTCTTGTTTTTATATTCAATGTGTGCGTAGTAATAGGTGGCTGTGGTTTTATACTTGTTGTTATTGGCATCTTTAATGGCAATAAATAGCGGTAGTGCCTTATCGTATTGATTAATTAAGAAATAGGCATGAGCATGCAGAAATAAGCATTCCAAACGTTCGCTGTAAGATAATTCGCGATTATCGGTTTTTTTAAACCACTTTAGTGATTTTTCAAATGCTCCGGAGTGATAGCATTGCTTGGCAAGGGCAAAATAAATATCATTCATTCTCGGATCATTGCCGTATTCTTTTTCTAAGTCTTCTACAATGCTTTCAGTATTAGGTTGTACCATGCTAATGGCGCACAATGCACGGTAGGAGGCAATATCACTTTGCAACACCTTGTCATTGGTCGGACATATATCGGCAGCTTTGCGAAATTGCGACTCGGCATCTGCATATAAACCTTTTGCAAAAAGGTCAACCGCGTTGAGGTAGTATGAGTTACTAAGATCAGATGTTTGTTGGGCCGTAATCGTAGAAAAGCAGCAAGCGACGAAAAGGAAAACAGCACACAATGGCCAATGGATTTTTCTATTCATTGTTTGGAAGTAAATAATCTACAAATGTAGGAATTTTTTTTGTATCTTTGTTTGTCTTTAAATACACATATATGATGAAAAAGCCTAAAATTTTTGTACTCGACACTAATGTGTTGCTACATGATCACCGGAGTATCTATAATTTTCAAGAAAACGATATCGTACTGCCCATTGTGGTACTGGAGGAATTGGATAAATTTAAGAAGGGCAATGAGGATATTAACTATCATGCACGTGAGTTTGTGCGCGAGCTGGACACGTTAACGGACAAGGATTCCAAAGGAATGCTTTTTGGAGAGGGGGTGCTTTTAGGCCCGGGACAAGGCCGGTTGCGGGTAGCTTTGGGCCAGCCGTTTACTGATAGTATGGCTCAATCTTTCTATGAAGATACGCCCGACCATCGTATTTTAGCCATAACAGAGCACGAGGTGAGTACCCATGAGGGAAGAGAGGTGGTTTTAGTGACTAAAGATGTGAATTTAAGGCTGAAGGCTAAGGCTTTGAGCCTGCGCTCACAGGATTATTTGAATGATAAGGTGAAAAATGCGGCGGATCTGAATAAGGAGGCACAACTGTGTGAAGTGAGTGACGACCAGGTAGCGGCTTTATATCAGAATGCACAGGGACTGGAGGTGAAAGATCTTCCGGTGGAGCTGGCCGATAATCAGTACTTAGTATTGAAAGGCGTATCGTCAAGCGCTTTGTCGGTGTACCACAAGTCCGACAATCGTTTACACCGTGTAGATAAACAAAAAACATACGGGATAGAAGCCCGTAACTCAGAGCAGGCTTTTGCCCTTGATGCACTTATGCGTTCAGATGTTTCTTTGGTTTCATTGACTGGTATTGCAGGTACGGGAAAGACACTTTTGGCTTTGGCGGCAGCTTTGGCGCAAGAAGATCAGTTTGACCAAATATTATTGGCGCGTCCGGTTATTCCATTGCAAAATCAGGACTTAGGCTTTTTGCCCGGAGACATTAATGAAAAAATAGGCCCTTATATGTTGCCTTTATTTGATAATTTGTCGTTCATCAAAAGTCGTTTTCGCCCTTCAACGCGTGAGTATATGCGTATAGATGAGCTGCAAAGTTCCGGTAAGTTGGTAATTACACCCTTGGCTTATATCCGTGGACGCAGTTTATCTAACGTGTTTTTCATTATTGATGAGGCGCAGAATTTGACTCCGCATGAAATCAAAACAATTATTACCCGTGCAGGCGAAGGAACTAAGCTGGTATTTACCGGTGATATCCAACAGATCGACTCTCCCTATTTGGATATGCAGTCAAACGGCTTGACTTATCTTAGCAATAAAATGGTAGGACAGGATTTATTTGCACATATCAACCTGGTGAAAGGAGAACGTAGTCGCCTGGCCGAGATGGCGGGAAACCTTTTATAGGTGAAAGGTTCAAGGTGAAAAGGTACAGGGTAGAAAAGCACCTTGGACCTTTTTACCTTTTTACCTTGTACCTCTTAAAACTTCTTCTGCTTTTTGTACCGTGTTGTCTATCTTGGCTATGAAGGGGTAGAAACCTTCGTCGTCAAGCGGAGTGGCACGTCCTATATATGCTTTTAAGTAAGTGTTAATCAGTATGGCGCTTTCTTTTATCTCTGTTTGTTTGGGGTTAAGTTCGTTTTTACGGGCATAGGCTGCAAAGAGTTCTACAAAATCATAGGGGGCATAGAGCTTGTTTAATTCTTCAGCAGATTTTATGTTGTTGATTGCTTTGCGATGTTGATCCACAAATTGCATGGCGAAACGAAAGACAAAGTTGCGACGGGAAGCTGTCATGAAATAATCATTCATGCCGGCAGTGTCGAGGGGGACAAATACGTCGGGTGAGATGCCTCCGCCTCCGTAAACGGTTTTTCCTTTAGGTGTGGTAAATTTTTGTGCTTCATTTTGTTTCACACTGTCAGCCACAGACATTTCTCCATGCAGGTAGCGCTGGTAGATATCATCGTCATAACGATCGCCGTTGTACGGTTTTTGTATGCAGCGGCCGGTGGGAGTGTATTAACGGGCAATGGTAAGTCGCAAGCCGGAATTATCACTAAAATAGATAGGTTCTTGTACCAGTCCCTTGCCAAAGGAGCGGCGGCCAACGATGTATCCCTTATCGTTATCTTGCAGTGCTCCTGCAACGATTTCAGAGGCAGAAGCTGTTCCTTCGTCGGTGAGTATGGCTACATTGACGTCTCGCAATCGTCCACGGCCATTAGCGTACAGGTCACGTCGTTTGCTGGTGCGCCCTTCGGTATATACAATCAGATCACGGTCGCCTAAAAACTCATTGGCAATTTCAAAAGCTTGATCAAGTAATCCACCGGAATTGTCGCGCAGGTCGAAAACTAAATTTTTCATACCTCTGCCTTGAAGTATTAGTGCGGCTTTTAAGAATTCGGTATGGGAGGTTTTAGAAAATTTAGAGAGTTTGATATAGCCTGTATTTTGATTGAGCATAAAAGCGGCATCCACGCTTTTCACGGGGATTTTTCCACGGGTGATACTTATCTGTACCGGCTTAGTTTCGCCAAAGCGTTCTACGCCTATGTTTACCTGTGTGCCGGTTTTCCCGCGAAGTTTTTTAACCACATCATTTTGGTTGATTTTTTTTCCTGCAATGATACTGTCGTTTACGGTGACTATTCGGTCTCCCGGTTGTACGCCGGCCCGCTCGGAAGGTCCTCCGGCAATAACATTAATAACAACGACGGTGTCGTTGGGCATATTGAAAGTGACACCAATGCCGTCGAAGTTGCCTTCAATGGACTCATTGGCCTGCTCCATATTGGAGGCAGGGATATAAATAGAGTGTGGATCAAGCTCTTTCATCACCAGTGGTATGGTCTTTTCAATTAGGGAGTCGATGTTCACCGAGTCAACATAGTTCTGTTGTATTTGGTCTAAAATAAGACTGAGCTTGCTGTACTCAGCAGTGCTGCCGGGTATATATTTGTTCAGTGAGCTGCGGTTGTAAATCATGTGTTGTCCGATGATGATACCTATGACTACACAGAGGGCCAGGCTAAGGATGCGAAGGACGGTTTGTTTATTCATATTACTACTTGATGGTCTATTCAATGGGCATGTATATAATTTC
>JAVBSQ010000097.1:0-4495 GCA_031556695.1 Bacteroidales bacterium
GCAAAAATTCCGGTTTCTATTCCCTGATGTTCTCCAAAAGTTTCATAATCCATGAAGAGGTTAATGAGCTCATCTTTCTTAGCCGCTACACTAAGCCAATCAACGTATTTCTCCACGGTAAGGGGCCATTCGTTCCAACCTCTATCTGAAAAACGGAAAGCAATATCATCACTCAACGAGTAATTTTTTAGCAATAATTTCAAGTCCGGATTGATGGCATTGGCGTAAATATAATTGGGACTTTTCCAGCCCAGCACATGCTTTGCGCCTTCAGTAATCATTCCTTTGTAGCCCATACCGGCAACAGTAGCACCTATTTCATCTGAATAGATGAGCTCGGTATTACGGAAGGTCACGGGGGTTTGTCCAAAGTGTTTTTTTATCAATGCGGCGTGGGCTTCCACCTGTGCGCAGAATTCTTTGGTGTCTTTTACAGAAACCAAAGAATGGGCATATGTCTCTGCCAAGAACTCGACACAGCCGGTTTTTGCCAATGTTTTAAAGCTTTCGAGTACCTCTGGTGCATACATTTCAAACTGCTCAATGGCTATACCGGAGATAGAAAAGCTAATTTTAAATTTCTTTCCTTGTTCTTTGATCAACTCCAACATGAGTTTGTTCGCCGGAAGATAACAACGATCGGCCACCTTACGCATGATGGTACGGTTGGCAAAATCATCATAGTAATAATGATCTTTCCCAATATCGAAAAAACGATACTGACGGAGGCGCAAGGGTTGGTGCACCTGGAAATATAAACATAATGTTTTTTTCATAGCTGTATCTTCTATATCTTTATACCTTATATATAAGGTATGAATTTTTACTCTTGATTATAATAAGGTGTTCCGGTCACTGCAGATTCATATACGTTCTTAATGTGAAAGGCTGCATTATCCCATTTCAAGGTATCCACCTCTTCTTGTCCGCAACGCACTGCCATGGCGGAAAGGGCGGGATAAGCTATTAGGCCGTGAATGGCATCAGCTAAGGCATTGACGTCCCAAAAATCGACTTTGATAGCATGCTTGAGTACTTCGGCTACGCCGGATTGTTTGGAGATGATAGTAGGCACATTGGCACGCATAGCTTCCAAAGGAGATATGCCAAATGGCTCTGACACAGAGGGCATTACATAAACATCACTATGGGCAAACATACGTTGCACATCAGCTCCACGCAAAAAACCGGTGAAGTGAAATTTATTGGCTATACCTAATTTGGCCACACGGCGGATAGAGCGGTTAAGCATATCGCCGCTGCCGGCCATAACAAAACGGACATCATCACGCTGCTTAAGCACTTTTGAAGCGGCTTCAATAAAATATTCAGGTCCTTTTTGGTAAGTGATGCGCCCAAGGAAAGTTACTACTTTTTCTTGCACACCGCGCTGTACGTCCAAAGAAGTGTGTCCCTGGAAATCGACGGCATTATGTACGGTAATGACCTTTGCGGGGTCAATGCCATAACGATGGATAACAATATTGCGGGTGAGGTTACTTACGGTAATTACCCTGTCGGCAGCTAACATACCGGCACGTTCAATGTCAAAAACCTGTTGGTTTACCTTTTCGCCGCTACGGTCAAATTCCGTGGCATGAACATGGATAACAAGAGGCTTGCCGGAGATTTTCTTGGCTGCAATACCGGCAGCATAGGTTAACCAGTCATGGGCATGTATCACGTCAAACTGATGAAGACGTGCAATAGAAGCCGCCACTATAGCATAACGGGCAACTTCTTCCATAAGGTTAGCGCCATACTTTCCGGAGAAATTATATTTCTGCCCAAAAGTCAAATGATGTCCGGTAACGGTTCCTTTGAGTTCCTGATTAACGGCTTTCTCAAATTCCTCGGGACCGAGGTATGGGATAAGGTTGGAACCTATTTCCAAAAAGCTGATCCGTTTCCAGAAATCCTCCATTGTAGTGATGTCCGACAGAGATTCCACGTCGCTGGCATCAACAATTTTAACAGCGCTTTGGTCTTCATCACCGGTAGCATGGGGCATAACGAAAAGTACGTCAACATCATTTTTTGCCAAGCCTTTGGTGAGACCGTAGCAGGCCGTACCTAAACCACCGGCAATGTGTGGGGGAAATTCCCATCCGAACATTAATACTCTCATGATTCGTAGTCTTCTATTAGTTGCATACTCCGTAAGATGGCAGCCACACTCCATGCTTGGGCTATACAGCCGTGGGGAGAATAAGGCGGGTCACCGTGATATAGTTCAGCTATCGAGCACAATCCGTGCATAGTCATATCTTCTTCAAATCCGGCCACCAGTTCCTTGGCTGTACTTATAAAAGCTTTCCCGAAAAGGCGCAGGTTGGCTTCAATGTAAAATGACAAGAACCAGGGATAAACGGAACCTTGATGTTGTGCTTTATAGCGTTGAGCCTGATCTCCTTCATAGCGACCAATATATAAGGGATTGCGCGGGGAGAGAGTGCGTAGCCCTTTCGGCGTCAGCAGTTCACGTTCTACAGCAGAAATGACCATCCGCTGGTCGTCTTCACTGAGAGGACTATATGGCAGCGCGCAGGCTATAATTTGATTGGGGCGGGTAAAACTATTTTGTCCGTCGGGACCAACGAAATCGGCCAAATGATGACGGGTATAAGACATGAATACGGGCATGAAGTTCATTTCTATTTTTTCACGCACGGGCGTCCATTCTTTTACGAATTTGGTATCTTTATTTTTCTTTGCCAATTCCAATACGTAAGCCACGGCGTTATACCAAAGAGCATTGGTTTCTACTTGATAGCCGGGACGAGGTGTTACGGGTTTACCGTCAACCACGGCATCCATCCAACTCATAGGTTGTTCATGCTCATCTGCCCAAATCAAGCCATTATCGTGCATACGAATATCAGAGTGTGTACCCTGAATATAGGCTTCCAATATACTTTTCATTTTTTTGCCGTACAATTTCCACACATCGGCAGTAGGTACTGCTGCAGCATATTGCTGTATGGTCCAAAAATACCATAGAGAGGCATCAACGGGACGACAACTATTTTTATTTCCCCTGTCAGAATTAACAAGGAGGCCATCAACCAAGTGTTCCGACATGGTATCAAGTACAGCCTTACAGAAGTCTTCATCACGGCGGGGACCAAGGGTAAGCCCGGGGAGGGAGACAAGAGTGTCGCGACTTTTCATTCCGTAGAAGGGAAAGCCGGCCATCACTTCAGTCACCTTGTCACGACGGGAGGTAAATTGTCCCGCTGCATTTTTCAAGCATTGCACATAGCCATTGCGCGGAGCGCGTATAGCTAATGCTTTGTCAAATGTTGTTTTGAGAGAGGCTGGTTTGTTCTCTTTTACGGAGGCGGAGAAAATAACACTTTCACCTTTTTTGATAGTACATTCAAAATGGCCGGGTACCAAAAGGTCTTCGTGACCATCATATCCACGACGTACTTCGTCGGCATACTCAACGTCATAGTACCAGTTAGGAGCAGCTACGAACTTTGCATTGTTATTCATTTGCATGTGTAAGGCGGGAAAGCCTTCATACAATTTCGAT
The DNA here is from genome assembly GCA_031556695.1 of Bacteroidales bacterium. Lineage (GTDB taxonomy): Bacteria > Bacteroidota > Bacteroidia > Bacteroidales > UBA932 > UBA932. Next base: position 3,539 of record JAVBSQ010000097.1, read on the forward strand.
TTTACACCTCCGGCTATTTTTTCCGGTTGTACGTTAGCTTCGGCATTGGCTCTTGTAAGAGCGTGCGCATTGCGGTAAGCCAAATAAGGTTTTAAACGCAAGGTTGTAGGTGAATGTGCCTCCAGAAGGGTATAACGAATGAGAAGCTGATCTTCATTATGCACCAGCATCAATTCTTTTTTGAGCACCACTCCACCCACGCGATAGATGAGGGTAGCAATAGGCTCATAAGCAAAATCAATGATGTATTTATGTCCGCGCGGTTCATACTTGCCACTGTAGCGGTGTATGCCGAGGTTGAATGACTGCTCATGCTGAATGACGGTTTCATCTAAAGCAGAAAGCAAGACATGCCTGTCACCACCGAAATTATCAATGGGTACAACAAGTAGTCCATGATACTTTCGTGTATTGCAACACACAATTGTAGTATTGATATAGCCGCCTGCCTGATTCGTCGTAAGGATTTCGCGACGCAGTGAATATTCGAGATTCACCAACTCTGCCCTGTTAAATTCCAAGTAAGCCATAGCTCAAAATCTTAAAGGCGCAAGTTACTAATTTATTTTCGTTTATACCTAATTTATCAACAAAAAATAACTTATGGATAATATTTCAAAACTGTAGCGGAACGACTTGGCAGGTATAATTGCAAATAATTTCTCCCTTTTTCATGATTGGTAAAATGTTCTACATCGCTGTCCACACGGGCAAATCCGTCGAATAGCGCCGCATCACTATCAAGCACGGAAATGTATTTTCCGGCAGGTGCTTCGAAACGATAATCGGTATATGATTTTGCAGGATGAAAATTAAAAATGAAGAGAAGGTTGCCACGTTGGAAAATAAGCACCTCATCGGGCACATTTTGTAGCAACGAGTGTGGGCGATACGCGAAAATATTTTCCTTGCGTACCAAGGTGATCATAGCTTTATCAAAGGTGGAGAGGTATTGAT
>JAVBSQ010000124.1:0-13172 GCA_031556695.1 Bacteroidales bacterium
TATTTGAAAATTTTATAATTGGTGCCATGTTCAGTAGCGAAATCAGTCCACGATTCCACGGTGCCGGTTATTTTCTTCTCTGTACATGAGAGGGGAGGGAAATGTTCGTCTTTTTGCACCTTGAAGCCGTATTTCTCCGGATCTGACATCACCAATTTGAAGGACAGGGCGCGGAAGATGTAGCGACTGGTTTCTTCGGGTAATAAGAGGTCGTAATAACTTTTCTGCTTTTGCAGCTCAATTTGCTTGTCAACATTGGTATTGCCTACGTTGTAGGCTGCCCCTGCCAGTGTCCATGATCCGTATTTTTCGTATGCTTTTTTTAAATAGTTGCAGGCTGCAACGGTTGCTTTTTCAACATGGTACCGTTCATCTATCTCCTCATTAACTTCTAAATTGTATTCCTTCCCGGTTTGTTCCAGAAATTGCCATAGGCCGGCAGCTTTGGCCGGTGATACCACCTGTTGGAGGTTGCTCTCCGCCACACAAAGATACTTAAAATCGTCGGGAACACCTTCGCGTTTCAGAATAGGCTCAATAATGGGGAAAAACCGGTAAGATAACTTAATGGTATACAGCATGCTGGCATGCCAGTAACAAATCACTGACAGGTCCCGTATAAGCGACTCACGCACATCAAAATATTCCATGGGCACTACTTCTCCGGCAAATTCCAATTTAGAAGGAATGGCGGGAATGGTAATGTTTTGTTGCAATATGATATTATCCAGTGGCGAATTTTCATCGGGAGTGCCGGCAATAGCCGGGAAAGAAAAGGCCAGGAGGAGCACGGTATAAGATATCTTCTTCATTTTATAAAAAGCTAACCTACAAAGATACTAAATTTTTTGCGTAAATTGCAGTGTTGTGCGGGAAAAAAGCTACCTTTGTTTCTATTTATTTGTTAAGACTAAAATGCGTAAAGCATTAAAATATACACTGTTATTGTTATTTGTGGGGCTGTTTTGCCATGTAGGTCTTGCACAAACACCTATTGTGGCTGGTTATACCATTGAGCGGGGGGATACGGTGTATCATTTTGCTGTTCCGACGGTGGTTATTTTTCCGCGACCGAAATATAAAAATGAAAAAGCGAAGCAAGAATACCGGAGGCTGGTGTATAATTTTAAACAAGTATACCCTTATGCACTGAAAGCTAAATTGCGGCTGCAACAGATAGACTCCACTATGCTGACCATGAAAAATGAAAAACAACGCAAAGCGTATTTGAAAGAACAAGAGAAGATTTTGTTTAAAGAGTTTGAAGCACCGCTGAAAAAGTTAACGTACTCGCAAGGGCGGCTTTTGATGCGGCTGATAGATCGTGAAGCAGGGCAAACTTCTTATTACCTTGTGAAAAATTTGAAAGGCAGCATTACCGCCTTCTTTTGGCAGGGTGTGGCTAAACTCTTTGGCGCTGATTTGAAAAAGCCATATGATAAGTACGGTGAGGATAAACCGATAGAAGAACTGGTCATCATGTATAAAAATGGCACGTTTGACATATATTATTATCAGGTGATGAATAATTAATGATTATACAACAAAAAAGGCAAAAAAGATGCTTTATTGCCAAATTTGTTGTATATTTGTGCGTTTGAAGTTTGGTATGGTAACAAAAAACGACATATTATGTTTTGCAGCTAACAATAAGCAATTTACTCGACAAGAATTGATAGCCCATTTAGAAAGCCTAAATCAAAAAGTGTCACCTAATGCTATTTGGTTACAACTTAACAGGCTTATTGAAAGTAATGAATTAACCCGTATAAAACGCGGTACATATAGCTTATCAATATCTGTCGGAAGTTTTACTATATCCATTTCCAAGGAGGTAAAACACTTAAATCAGTTACTCAAAACACAATTCCCATTTGCCAATTATTGTGTATGGGACAGTAATTCCATTCTTCCTTACATGCACCATGTCCCTAATGTAAGTCATATTTATGTGGATGTAGAAAGAGATGTTATGGAATCAGTATTTGATTTTATCAGTGATAATAGCGTAAAACGGGTGTTCCTGTCACCGGGTAAAGAAGAGTATGATCGATATGTCATTGGAAGGGCTGCAATCATTGTTCGTCCGTTAATGACAGAAGCACCCATGAAAGTACAAGAAGGTTTCAACACTCCCACCATAGAAAAAATTTTAGTGGACGTCATTGCTGACATTGAATTTAGTTTCCTACAAGGGGCAGAAATGACATATTTTTATGCGAACGTAATGGAACGGCATAAAATTAATAAAAGCAAACTCTTACGTTACGCATCCCGTCGTGGCCGAAAGGAAACTGCAAATCAACTTTTTAATGCCACATTATGATACACCCTGATAGTCGGACAATAACATGGATGAGGCAAGTTGCTAACGAAAATAACTTTACTGATATTACGTTGATAGAAAAAACTATTCGTGCTTTTTCGTTGCTTGAATCATTGGTACTATCAGGTTGCCCGTTCGTTTTCAAAGGAGGAACCTCATTAATGCTTCACTTGAATAGTGCAAAACGGCTCTCAATAGATATTGATATTATTTGTCCACCGGGTACCAATATAGAACAATATCTCCATAAATTTGCATATGATTATGGCTTTGGTGAAATCAAATTAGTTGAACGGTTAAATGTTAATCAAACTCCCAAAAGCCATGCTAAATTTTACTATCAGGTAACCTACACAACCGCTAGCGACACAGAATACATATTACTTGACGTATTATTTGAAGATATTCACTACAACCTCATAGAGCAACTACCCATTACCAGCCCTTTTGTAAAATTACAAGGAGAACCGGTATTGGTAAATGTTCCAAGCTGTGCAGATTTATTAGGCGATAAACTTACCGCTTATGCACCGAATACAACGGGTATACCATATTTCAAAGGAGACAAAAACTGTGCTATGGAAATCATCAAACAACTTTTTGATATTGGATCATTGTTTGATAAGATATCAGATTTGACAATTACAAGCGCTACTTTCCATAAATTTTCCGCCATTGAATCAGCTTACCGTAACTTTGGTTCTGGTGATAATATCAGGCACGTTCTTAATGACATTTATCAAACTTCACTTTGTATATGCCTGCAGGGAAGTGTAGAACCTGATAATTTTAAATTGTTGCAAGAAGGCATTAAGCGCATACAACATTTTATACACAGTGAAAAATATCGTTTAGATATTGCCATCATTAGTGCATCAAAAGCAGCCTATCTATCAATATTAATCGCAAACGACATAATTGAAGTGAAACATTTCAATCCAAACAATGTTGAATTGCTTCGTAACATAACAATTGAATCACCGCTACCTACTAAACTGAATAAATTCAAACGGACTAATGTGGAAGCGTTTTTCTATTGGACAGAAATAAATAAAATTATACTTTCTTTGTATGTTAAACGATGATATTAGATATAAAGCTCCGCGACACCGCTTGGTAGACTATCTGCGTGGCCGTTTTGCTTTTGATGAGGGTGTGCTGGAGGCTATTGCCAAAGTACCCCGTCATCTTTTTGTGGTGCGGGGACAAGAGCACCGTGCTTATGAAGATATTCCCCTGGCCATTGCGGCGGATCAAACTATATCGCAACCTTTCACCGTAGCCATGCAGACACATTTACTGCAATTGAAAAAATGGGATAAGGTGTTGGAAATTGGCACAGGCTGCGGCTACCAAACTGCCGTATTACTGGAAATGGGCGCAAAGGTGTATTCCATTGAACGACAGCGCGAACTGTTCATGCAGACACAAAAACGCCTGTTTGGACTGCACTATCAGGCTTCTTTATTTTATGGCGATGGGTATGCAGGAAAGCCTACATTAGCGCCTTTTCATAAAATTATTGTAACTTGCGGCGCGCCGGAAATTCCACAAGCCCTATTAAAGCAATTAGCCGTGGGTGGACGAATGGTTATTCCGGTGGGAGAAGACGGACAAACAATGACATTAATAGAACGATTAAACGAAACAGAATATCATACCACGCAGCATGGTAATTTTAGCTTTGTACCTATGTTAGCCGGAAAAATGTAAATGATGAAAGCAATTCTACTTTTGGCTTTGGATATCGCCCAGAAAAATGGTGCACAGGAATGCCGTGTATCCTTATCTACCGGAACAAGCAATGTGTTTGAATACCGGAATACACAAATGGATAAACTGCAACAATCGTCGGAAAATAAACTGACGATAGAGCTTTTTGTTGACGGGCGCTACGGCGTGTATGCTACTAACCGTTTGGAACGGGACGATCTGGCGGCTTTCATCAGGCAAGCCATAGAAACCACGCGCTACCTGGCGGAAGATCCTTATCGCAGCCTGCCCGACCCCGCGCTTTATTATGACGGTAATGATGAGGATTTGGATTTGTATGACCTTTCATACAACAAATTTAATACAGCAAAAAAACTAAGCCTTGTACAAAACACTGTAAATGAGGTGTATGGTTCCGATCCGCGCATTATCTCCGTTTCGGCCGAGTTCAGCGATGCTAAAAGTGTTTACTACATCATTGACAGTAATGGTTTTGAGGGAAAGGAGATAAGCACATATTATAACCTCAGCGCTTCCGTATCGCTCAAAGATAGTGATGATGCCCGACCCGAGGCCTATTGGTATGATGTGGCGGTGCACCAAGGTGATTTGCAGAAAAAAGGCATAGGCACAAAAGCATTGCAAAAAGCTTTACGGAAATTGGGACAACAAAAGGTGAAGTCCGGGAAATACGCTATGCTGGTGGATAATATGAATGTGGGTCGTTTGTTGTCACCACTCATTGCCGCTATGTATGGCAGCGGATTGCAGCAAAAAAATTCTTTCCTGATAGATAAGCTTAACACTCTTATTGCAGCAAAACAATTGACCATCATTGATGATCCGCATATCCCGCGCACCATAGGCTCACGACTTTTTGACGATGAGGGAATAGCTACCAAAAAACGGGCGATAATAGAAAAAGGAATACTGAAAACCTACTTTTTTGATACCTATTATGCGAAAAAGATGAATGTGCAGCCTACTATCGGCGGCCCTTCGGTACTTCGTTTTGAATTGGGGGGTAAAAATCAGGAACAGCTTATTGCTACAATGAAAAAAGGCATTTTGATAACCGGCTTCAATGGTGGGAATAGCAATTCCTCTACCGGTGATTTTTCGTTTGGTGTTGAGGGCTTTCTGATTGAAAACGGAAGACTGAGCACGCCTGTTTCCGAGATGAATATCACCGGAAATATACTTGATTTGTGGCAAAATATCCTGGAAATAGGGAATGATCCCCGTCATCACTCAGCCTGGCAAACACCTTCTATACTGTTTGATAATGTTGATTTTAGCGGTTGTTAAACAGGGTTAACAGAAATTTAATATTGCTTTTTTGCGAGAAATAATCTCGCTAAGTATCTTTGTGGATAAACCAAGAACTTAAATATGGATATGGTGTTTGCAGTATTACAACTGGTGGGCTCGTTAGCGCTCTTCCTTTTCGGTATGAAAATGATGAGCGACGGCTTGCAAAAAGTGGCGGGTGACCGTATGCGCAGTATATTAAGCGCAATGACTTCTAACCCTTTGAAACGGGTGCTTACCGGCCTTCTAGTTACTACAGTTATACAATCGTCCAGCGCCACCACGGTGATGATTGTGAGTTTTGTAAACGCCGGCCTTCTTACCCTTACCCAGTCTATTGGGGTGATTATGGGAGCGAATATCGGAACAACGATTACCGCTTGGCTCATTACCTTATTTGGATTTAAATTTGATATTGCCGTGCTTGCCATTCCTTTTTTGGCGGTGGGTTTCATCTTTTTGATGTTGAAGTCGGGGCGCAAAAAATCTATCGGTGAATTTATTATCGGCTTCTCTCTTCTGTTCCTCGGATTGAGTTACCTGAAAGACTCCATACCCATGTCTGGCGACAATCCTCCTGCATTTTTTGAAATGCTGAAAGATTATTCCAATGCCGGTATATGGTCGGTATTGTTGTTTGTGGCTGTAGGTACAGTCCTCACCATAGTGCTTCAATCGTCCAGCGCCACTATGGCGCTGACTTTGGTGATGTGCAACAACGGGTGGATTCCTTTTGAAGCGGCTACCGCCATGGTTTTGGGCGAAAATATAGGTACCACCATCACCGCCAACATTGCTGCAGCAGTGGCCAATGTGTCGGCTAAACGAGCTGCACGAGCACACTTCCTCTTCAATATTATAGGGGTGCTGTGGATGCTGGCAGCATATCAACCTTTCCTGCATTTGATAGACTATATTATTGTTTCCTTTAATGGTACCTCACCCTTTATTACAGAGGGTAACAATACTTCCATATTGATTGGCTTAGCCATGTTCCATACTTTATTTAATGTGGTAAATACCTGTTTACTGATAGGCTTCACCCCTTTATTGGTAAAGGCGGTTACACGCATGGTACCGCAAAAGGCGGCGTGGGACGAAGCACCACACTTGCAATATATCTCTTCCGGTATGATTGGTACCGATGAATTATCATTAGCCCAGGCTAAACAGGAAATAGCTTTGTATGCTGAGCGTACAATAGCCGATTTCGAGATGATTAAGATGTTATACAAAGAAACCGGAGAAGAAAAATTTAATGAACTTTTCAGGACGGCGGAACGGAATGAGGAAGTGTCGGACCAGATAGAATTGGAGATCGCTACTTACCTGAATCAGGTGTCGGAAGGTGATTTGAGTGAACTGGGCCGTCGTCGTATCCAGGCCATGTACCGCATCATCTCAGAGATAGAGAGTATTAATGACTCCTGTTATAATATGGCACGCACCTTAAACCGCAGAAAAGATTTTAAGGTGACTTTCACGCCTGCCTTAGATGAACGTGTGGCGCAGATGTATGTTTTGTTAGACAAGGCCTTGCAAAGCATGAAAGAAAATTTGGAGCAAGGGTATGAAAATATTGTGGACATAAGTGAGTCTATAGAATATGAAAATACGATCAATGCTTTGCGTAATTTATGTAAAGATGAGCATCTGAAAGCCTTGGATAACAATGACTATGATTATCTTACCGGCGTGGTGTATATGGACTTCATTCTTGAAACGGAGAAGATGGGCGACTACATTGTGAATGTGTCGGAAGCCATCATGAAGTTGAAGCACGGGCTATAGTTAATTGATAATTTTCAATTTTCCACTTTCAATTTTCAATTATCCTCTCTGCGCAGTTGGCTCCGTCGATAGCGGAAGAGGTTATACCTCCGGCATAGCCTGCACCTTCGCCACAGGGGTAAAGATTTTCTAACTGAATATGCTGTAGTGTCTCGCTATGGCGTGGGATGCGTACAGGAGAAGAGGTGCGTGATTCTACCGCTACCAACATAGCTTCTTCAGATAAATAGCCTCTCATTTTTTGATCAAAATCTTTGAATGCCTGTCGCAGGCCCTGCACTATAAATGAAGGCAGCAGCTTATGCAACGGCGCATTTGTTACCCCCGGTATATAAGATGTTTTCAGTAATGAAGCGGAAGGCTTCAGGTTCACAAAATCAATCATTCGCTGTGCGGGCGCTTGTTGTGTTTTGTTGGCAGCAGTGAATATATTGCGCTCTATTTCTTGCTGAAAACGGAGTCCTGCCAATGCGCCCTGCTGTTCATAGCGGAAAAAGTCGGTGGGGTTTACCTGTACCACAATACCGGCATTAGCGTAGGGTGAGTTGCGCTGTGAGTTGGACATGCCGTTCACCACCAGCTCGCCTGGAGCGGTGGCGGCGGGTACCATAATGCCGCCGGGACACATACAGAAAGAAAAAACACCACGGTCTTGCACTTGGGTGACCAAGCTATAGGAGGCGGCAGGGAGGTTTTCCTGTCCGCGGTACTGTATCTTATTGATGAGGGCTTGCGGGTGTTCAGCGCGTACGCCCATAGCGAAAGGTTTGGCTTCCAATGCCCAGCCTTGCCGGTGAAAAAGTTCGTAGATATCACGTGCAGAGTGGCCGGTAGCCAGAATCACCGCTATGCCTTCATAGCGTATACCGCTAGATGTCTCTACACCAAGCACCTTCCCTTCTTTTACTATGAGGTTGGTGACTTGTGTGTCGAAATAATATTCGCCCCCATGGTTAATAATCGTCTCACGTATGTTGGCAATAATTCGCGGCAGTTGGTCTGTGCCAATGTGGGCGTGGGCATCAATCAATATGTTAGGAGTGGCGCCATGCTGTACAAATTGCTGCAGGATATGGTTGATGTTTCCGCGCTTGTTGGAGCGGGTGTAGAGCTTACCGTCCGAATAAGTGCCGGCCCCGCCTTCTCCGAAACACCAGTTAGAATTCGGGTTTATTATGTTTTCGCGAATTTTTGCAATATCATATTTGCGCTCTTTTACACTTTTCCCGCGCTCTAAAATTATGGGACGTAAACCTTTCTCCAGTAATTTCAACGCAGCGAATAACCCGGCCGGACCGGCGCCAACAATAATCACCGGCGCTTTTCCTGCTACGTTTTGGTAATTGAAGTGAGTTTGATTGTCCGTCACCTCTTCGTTTCCCGTAAACACCTGCAGGCGCAGTTGCCACAGGGCGCTGCCGTGCCGCGCGTCAATAGAGCGGCGGAGCAGGTGTATAGCTTTTATCTCCTCAATAGTAACAGACAAGTTTTTGGCTACAGCTGCCTTTAGTCTTTGCCCGTCAGCTGCTATTTCCGGCTTAACGGATATGTTGATTTCAGTTGACATAAGGCAAAGATACACATTTTACAGATTAATGGCTGCACCAATTACCAACCGGGGCATTTTTACCTCCGTATAATCTGTGTTGAACCAGTCGGTCAGGCGGTAGCGGCCCCAAATGCTGAACCAATGAAAGCCTATATTTACTTGTGCCCCTGCCTCAAACGGGTTGAATATATTGGAATTTTTATAATACAAGGTGGCATCAGCTTCATTATCACCCTTGTAATTAACAATATAATTTCTGGAGAAAGCGTAATTGCCATAAAGACCGGCTTCAACATAACCCTTCAATTCCCTGGTCTTACAGAAGTTGAAACGGTGGCCAAGACTGACGCCGAAGGCCCAGGTGCGGAAACGCTCGCTGTTTACTACAAAATTTCCACTACCGAAGGGGAGAGGTGCGCCAATAATATCGTTAGCCACCCCGTCGGCTATTTTGTAGCGGTTGTGCATGAATCCCACATTAAATGTCAGGGAGTAAATACCGGTAAACTGGTAACGGGATTTCAGCCCAAAATCCAGGCTATAGGATTCTCCATAAATCATTTTAGCATTGCTGTTTTCCAAGCCTCCGGCTATGAAGCCAAATCCGAAATAAGGCTCAACATGCCAGCCGGCATAACTGCGTGTATATTGTTTTCTGTCGTCTTTCTTTTTATTTTGATCTACTACAAAAACAAGGAACTCATTCAACACATTTGATGATGATTGTACGGTCACTTTTGTAGTATCTCCGGTTGATTGTTTGATGATGGTGGTAGTATCGGTTTGAGCGCTTACGTACACAACTGACAGCCATAGGACGGCAATGAGTGAAAGAATCTTTTTCATATCTTTATTTTTTAATGTTTTTCATAGCTTTTTGTATAGATGATGACAGGTCACCCAAAGTGCCTATACTGATATTTCCCATCAGATCCACAATGGTTAGTGAATTTGTATCACAATTAATCAGTACTATTTCTTTGGCTTTATTTTCCGCTGTTTTATCAATAGCTGCAATAATTATATGCTGTTGTTTCTCTTGTAGATTGAGAATTTCCTCGTATTTCTCCATTTTTTTTACTATTTCTATAGCCTCATTGCAGTAATTGGCCGTATTTTTAATACTAATAATACGTAAGAAGGTTAATTCGTTGAGAAATGCTAATAGGTTTGTATCTTTTTCCTTCTTCTTTAAGGCATCAATCATAGATGAATTAATAGTGGAAATAGAGGTAACCGCATTATTATCCACATCAAAATTCATTACTTTTAACAGTTTTGCAGAATAGCTTTTTGCCTCTTCTTGTGCATATCCGTTGGCATGATTGCTTACTATAAATAGGAGGCAGAATATGCTGATTTGTATAGCTTTCATATAATTATTCGTGTTCATTCGTGTAGTTGGATAATATTTCAAACTGTTTCAGGCCTTCATCAATGGCTTCTTCTCCTTTCTGCAGGTTGTCAGATATCATGCTCAAAGCATCAATAATTGTTTCGCGCGCCTCGGCTTGTGCCAATAGGGTTGCTTGTTGTTTCTCTATATGCTGATAAGTAAAAAGTCCTATACCTAGTATGATGATGATGCTTGCTGCGACTTTGAAGAATAGAGGTACAGGGTGAAGGGTGAAGGGGTTCAAGGTAAAGGGTGTACGTTTGGTTGGCGCCGGGGTAATTTTTTGTAGTAATTTTTGCTCGAAATCATCAGATACCTTAAGCTCGCCTTGTTCATGCTGGATGATAAATAAGTCAGCGTATTGTTGCAGATGGGAGGGAAGATGGTGTGCGTGCACAAAGAAGTCGCGCAACGCTTTTTCCTCAGCCGAAGATGTTTCTCCTATCCAGTATTTTTCCAGTAATTCTTCTATATTTTTATATGTGTCCATATGCATTCATTTTTTCGAGTTGTTGTTTTAGTGTCTGTCGCGCCCTGAAGAGATCCGTTTTTACTTTGCTTTCACTGATGTTTAGGGTTGTTGCAATTTCCTGATAACTGTCTCCTTCAATATCGCGCAGTTGTATCAGCAGGCGTTTATCTTCGGGCAGTGCAGCCATTAAACGATTCACGAGTATCAGCCGTTCCTCCTGTTGCATTTTGGCGTGAGGGTTTTGGCTGTCCGCCACATCATGCCGTTCAACGGGCACGTGTGGTGTTTTATAGGACGCTTGCCGCAAGCGGTCAAGGGCCATGTTTTTGGCAATGGCCATGCAGTAGGCTGCCGGATTTTTAATCTCCGCCAGTGATGTTGTGCCGTTCCATACTTTCAAAAGAACCTCCTGCACGATATCTTCCGCGTCTTCCCTGTTCCGCACAATGCAGAAGGTAAACCGAAAGAGTTTATCTTTCAGGGGAAGGATATGCGTTTTAAAATCGTTCAGCTCCATAACACTATAATGACGGAGGAGGCGGGAAAAAGTTTCAGAAAAATCAGGAATTTTAGCTCATTTTTTATATTTTATCAATAAAGTTGCACACCCCATACAGTGGCACATTGGTCATCCAGGTTTCTTCTTTGAAATCGGTCAAAGATGTGCGTAAAGCTATTTTAGGAGTGTATTTTTCGCAAAAAAGCTTGAAGCTTTTAGACCGTAAATTTTCACTTGATTTCACTTCTATCGGAATAACTTCTCCCTTCTCCTGAATTACAAAGTCCACTTCAGATGTGCTGCGTTCGTTTGTCCAGTAGCAAATAAGACGGCTGCTGTCAAGACTTAGTTGTTGCATCATAAATTGTTCTGTAAGTGCACCTTTAAATTCAGTGAACAGTGTGTCACCCTCAATAATTGATTGCAGATGAATACCCGCTTTTGCTGCAAGCAAGCCCACATCATGCATGAAAAGTTTAAAAACCGGAAAATCCTGATAAGCACTTAAAGGCATACCCGGCTTTGATATGCGGGTGCATTTTAATGCCAGTCCGCAATCCAGCAACCATTGAATAGCCAGTTCAAAATCCTTTGCCCGCGCCCCTTCTTTAATAACGCCGTAAATAAATTTTTTATTTTCTTTAGCTAATTGGGCCGGAAAACTTTGCCAAACCATACGGATACGGGGTACTATTTCACTCGGTGCGTGTTTGGAGAAATCGCCTTCATAAGAAATCAAAATGCGTTGTTGAATTTGTCGTACAATCTGCCAATCTTTTGTTTTAGCGAAAGCTGCTACTACTTCAGGCATGCCGCCCACATAAAAATAGTAGCGCAAATAATCAATTAATTTATCTTTGAACACGGAAATAACAGGCCAATCTTGTTTTTTTAGCGCTTCATTTAGTCTTTCTTCATTGATGGCCATTAAAAATTCGCCAAAAGATAAGGGGCGCAGATCTATAAAATCCACTTTCCCCACCGGAAATGAAACGTGCCGGTGTATGTTGATACCCAACAAAGAGCCGGCGGCTGCAATATGGTATTGAGGCGCTTTTTCACAAAAATATTTCAGTGAGGTAATACCGCGCTCTGCCGATTGAATTTCATCAAGTATAATCAGGGTATCCTTTGGGGTGATAGTTTGTTGGCTGTAAACCTGTAGTGCATTGATAATACGTTCAATGTCAAAATTTTGCAAAAAAAGGGATTGTAGCGACGGTGTATCCTCAAAATTGACATACACACATTTTTTGTAAGCTAGCCGCCCGAATTCCTGTAAAATCCATGTTTTACCCACCTGCCGGGCGCCTCGAAGTATAAGCGGCTTGCGGAAAGGGCTTGACTTCCATTGCTGCATTTCCTGTATCTTATCTCGTTGCATGGGGATATATTTTTAGCAAATATATGTATTTATCTTGATAAAAGTGTTATAAAATACATTTTTATCTTGATAAAAGTGTTATAAAATGCATTTTTATCAAGATAAATGGGGTCAGGCGTAAAAATTTGTATGCAAGAAAAAATAAAAAAGCACCTGCATTTTACTGCAAGTGCCTCTTATTTTTGTATCCTCTGTTTAATATCCGATTGTAAAACGTTCCTGATGATGTTGTGGGTGTTCCAGTTCGTCCACCATAGCTTTGGCTAAATCCTGAACGGAAATTTTACTCTCACCTTTATCATTTACAATTAAGTCATCTTTACCAATACGGTATTTGCCTGTGCGCTCGCCCGGCTCCATTGATCCCGCCGGAGAAAGAAATATCCAGTCTATCTCTTTTTCGTTTATCAGGGTGTTCAGGTAGAATTCTCCTAAAGATTTAACGCCGCCCATAATCTCAGCAGGAATGGCGCCCGAATCTACTACGCGAAGTCCTGGCGCTACAAACAAAGTGCCTGCACCGCCAACAATAAGCAGCCTTTTTACCTCCGCTTTTTTAACTTCTGCCAGAATTTGTGGATACACCTTTAGTGTCAGGTTGTAGATGTCGGGATTAGTCCAACCCGGATTATAGGCACTGATAACAGCGTCGGCACCTTGACAAATTTCCGCCACCTTACCGGCTTCTGAGATATCGGTTTCAACAATAGTTACGTCGGGGTTGGTTATTT
>JAVBSQ010000160.1:0-11935 GCA_031556695.1 Bacteroidales bacterium
AAGGACAACCGGTGAAATTAAATTATAAGTTTCCGGCGAAGCCCTGTGACTCCCAGCAAAAGTTGGAATGGAAAGCACCCATTACACAGGAACAGTTGGAGAAGAACACACAACGACTCTATAAATCGTTAACTATGGATAAAGTGTTGGGCTCTTTTGTGGCATTCGGAGAGCCTTTTGTTACAAAAGGAAGTGTAGTACATCTTTTAGATGATGAAAGGGAAGAACTTAATAACAAGAAATTTTTAGTAACTGCTGTAACCTACTCTTTCGGCAGTAATGGTTACCGCCAAACAATCACTTTAGGCAATAGAATTTATGAATAAACTGCACGAAGCCATCTATGAATTGGCCAATTTTGACAAAAAATCGCAATCGCTTTTTGGTATTGTGGATAAGGTAAATGGTAATACTTGTGACGTAATTCCGCTTGACCCTAAGCGAGCCCCAATGCAAGAGGTATTATTGAATGCTTCTACTAAACAAGATGGTTGGAATCTAATCCCAAAGGAAGGGAGCTTGGTTGTAGTGTCAAAGATAGACGATAATGAGGCTTATGTGGCCATGTTTTCTGAAATAGAGAAAGCAGAAATATGTGCTTCCGACAGTATAGTCTTTAACAAAGGCGAGTACGGCGGCCTGGTGAAAATTAAGGAACTGGAGGATAATCTCAAAGCGCTGAAAGATTATGTGGAAGCTATGAATCAGGCTTTACCCACCGCTTTTAATGCTGTACTGGCCTCCACTTCTGCCAACGGAGCGCTTGGCGCACAGTCCTATTCCGGCAGCATGAGCGGGAAAAGCATCAATCTCAAAAATATGGAAAACGAAAAAATAAAACACTGATATGAAAGGAATACTCTTAAACACGGACACCGGCGACCTGCAGGTGAAAAATAAACGCCTGCAACTGGGCGACAATGAAGCCCAAGTGACCGAGCATGTGCTACGGGCATACCCCGGCGAATTTAAAGAAGTGCCCACCCTTGGCGCACACGTGGAAAGCATGCTGGGAGGTAACACCGACCCCTTTTGGCCCGGCACCACCCGCGAAATGCTGCTCTCCCAACATGTGAACGTACAACGCGTCACCATCACCGATAGCGCTATCACCGTGGAATAAAAATGGTAAAAGGTGAATGGTAAAAAGGTAAAGGGTAAAATACCTTTTCACCTTATACCCTTCCACCTTTCACCTTCATCTTCTAATATTTTAAATTCATGAACACTATTATTAAAGACGGGCAAAGCCTCTTTGACATCGCGGTGCAGGCGGCCGGAAGCGTAGAAGCGGTATTTGGCCTTAAAATTGTAACCGGCACAGATGAGGCTTCCGGCATGGAATTGCTCGAAGAATGCAGTATCACCGGCGAGCTTGCAGCCAATACCCAATTGCAGGTGCCGGATATTCTCAACCGCGATATAGCGAACTACTATAGTATTAACACCCTTGTTCCCGCCACCGGCTATGATGATGCCATTTTCTTTGCCGAAGGGGTCGAATTCTGGCGCATAGGCTATGACTTCGCTGTTTCTTAACGGAGGGTTAAAGGTGAAAGGTAAAGGGTACAAGGTTAAAGTCTTTTCACCTTGCACCTTTCCACCTTGTACCATCTCCTTCCATTTTTTTAATTCTTAACTCATAATTATTATGTCCCGAACAATTTCCGATATCAAAAATGAAATGACGGAATCCTTCATGTTGGAGGAAGCCGTACAAAAAAGCTATGGCTTTGAAGCCGGCACCGCCTTTGATGATTTTTTCAGCAAGGTGAGCATCGAAAGTATTTTCTTCTATGTGGCCGCCGCTTGCATGTGGTCGCTGGAAAAACTGTTTGACTACCACAAGCAGGAAGTAACCACAATGATCAATGAACTTAAACCCCATTCCCTCCGTTGGTATGTGTCCAAAGCCAAGGCTTTTATGTTGAGCCATGAGCTCTTGCCCGATGGCGATACTTATGATACTGCCGGACTTGTTGACAGTGAAATAGCTAAAGCAAAGGTGGTAAAATATGCCGCCGCGGTG
The DNA here is from genome assembly GCA_031556695.1 of Bacteroidales bacterium. Classification (GTDB taxonomy): domain Bacteria; phylum Bacteroidota; class Bacteroidia; order Bacteroidales; family UBA932; genus UBA932. Next base: position 2,030 of record JAVBSQ010000160.1, read on the forward strand.
GAAAAAGCAGGGGTGGTGTACCTTAAGGTCGCAGGCGACAATAATGGTGAAATGGCCCCGCTCTCTGACGATGCGTTAGATGGGCTCACTTCTTACATCAAGGAGGTGAAAGATGCCGGCGTGATTATTAATATTGTTAATGAACCGGCAGAGCATTTCAGGTTGGGAATAACTATTTTTTATGACCCTATGGTGATGAATAACAAAGGTATAAATTTGGGCACCGGTGAGTTTCCCGTACACGATACTATTAAAAGCTTTATTAAAAACCTGCCGTTTAATGGCGAATACCGCAACGTGGCGCTGGTGGACGAGCTGCAGCAAATAGAAGGCGTGGTGATCCCTGAATTGAAGCTGGCGGAGACCTCCCGTGATGGAGAAACCTGGTTCGAAGTGGACGGTATGGCTACTCCTTATTCCGGTTACTACAAGATTTACAAAGATACTAATTTGAATATAGCCTTTAAGGCCTATGAAACCATCTCACAATAGTGTGAAGTTAACCATTAACTATTAATCATTAACCATTAACCATTATATCGATGTCTTTATTTGATATTAACTATAAGAAACTGGTGGTGCTGCTTTTGCCTACTTTTATGCGCAAGCCGGTGCTCATAGCCTTCCTGCAATCCGTGACCGTTCCGCTGATGGAATTGCATGGCAGCTTCTCCACCAACCGGCAGGATAACCTTTACCGCCTGCAAATGAACGGTCAGGTATGCCTTCTACGCAGCCTGCTCAACAAGAAATTTGACCTTGAAAAACAACGTATCCGTATAAGTGACGGGGTGGTGGAGGGCGTATGGCAATATGCCTGGGACGAAGAACAAATATATACCAACTGCCTGTTGGTGCAGCCCGTCATGCTTTGGGATACGGCTATAATACTGAAAGCCACCAGTGGTTTTGCTGTTTTTCTTCCCCAAGAGCTTAATAATGATACTAACGCATTTCAAGTTAAAAGCTACATGAACAATTTTAAATTACTCAGTAAATCATACACCTTACAGTAAGAATAAAGCAAATTACACAGCAAAAAACAATTTTCCCTTAGCCACGCAGGGGCTTGATTTCATTCAGCAGCAAATCTTATTGGCAGCGGAATACGCCAAGGCAGCCGGTGGAAACTATAAGCTTTCCGGTTGTGCTAGTACCGGTTCTTCCTCCGTAGCTCCCGGAACCTTGGTTATTAACGGGGAAATATTACCCTTTAAGGGTGGAACGGTGCAAAGCATGGTGCGTATCATTGAAAGCAAAAAATCACTTACCGCCGGTAGTGAAACGTATGATGCCTATACAGAACGAACTGTTGAGTTTGGGAGCAATGTGAACGGTGTAGATAACTATGCCTGGAGTTCTTTCAGCCAATTTCCAACAAATAAATTTTTATTGGAAAATTCGGCCACCAAAGCAGAGTTAGAAACACTTAAAACATTGGCCATGCCCAAAGGGGCTATCATTATGTGGAGTGGTGCGGAACATACTATACCCACCGGTTTTTCTTTGTGTAACGGTAGTAATGGAACGCCCGACCTGCGTGGTAGATTTGTGGTGGGCTATTTCCCCGGTAAGTCCAATACCCCTGTTGTTACGGATACAACAGAAAATTATGGGGCTGTGGGGAATACAGGTGGACAATTAGCGGTTACATTATCAGTTAATCAAATTCCGAGCCATACTCACACCGTGAGAACTGGTGGTGATAGTAGTACAGATCATAATACCAACGACTATTTACATGGGCAAAATCCGGATAATCGAGTAGGTACTTACGTAACTTCGGCTACCGGTGGGGGACAATCCCATGAAAACCGCCCTCCCTATTATGTTTTAGCATTTATCATGAAAACAGTATAATTTATTTATGGCAACAACAGACAAAACAACCTTAAAACAATGGTTCCTTCGCGGAGCCAAACCTTTAGCAGCACAATTCGCCGCTTGGATAGATTCCTATTGGCATAAAGACGAATTGATACCTCCGGGGCAGATTGAAGGGCTGCAGGAAGCCTTTGACCACAAGGCGGAAAAAGAAGTATTAGAGATCGTAGCACAAAATGTGGGAACACTGCAACAACAGTTAGCATATGAAACGGAAGCCCGCCGGGAGGAAGATACTGCAATGGCCGAGGCGCTTACAGCACATGAGGGGAATGAAACAGTACACCTTACGGAAGAGGAGCGCAGCGCTTGGAATGCGAAAGAAAATGCAGCAAACAAAGCCATAGCCGGCGGCTATGCCTCACTGGACTCCAATGCTAAAGTGCCTTTGAGTCAAATTAACGACAGCCTGCTAGGAAATGTGAATTATCAGGGTTTGTGGAATGCTGCGGCAAATACCCCTGATTTAACCGTAGTACAAGCCAAGGGCTCTTATTATGTAGTGAACGCTATCGGTAGCCGTTTCGGAATAGATTTTGCAACGGGTGATTGGATCATCTCCAACGGCACTACCTGGGATAAGGTGGACAACACAGATGCAGTGACCTCCGTAGCCGGCCGTACAGGAAATGTAATGTTGACGAAACAAGATGTGGGTTTGTCTAATGTGGATAATACGGCGGATAAAGATAAACCGGTTTCTTCGGCTACACAGACTGTTTTGAATACTAAGGTGAATATTACAGACAGTCGCTTAAGTGATACCCGGCCGGCGAATGGTGGTAATGCTGCTACTGTAGGAGGTTTTACTCCTGCCCAGCTACAAGGGTTTATTTTACCTACTTCCAAGTCTGATCTAACATTTTCGCAAGCAGAGTTAGATGAAAATGACAAATTTATTCTCACAGCTTCCTCCGGACTGTCTTTTACCCTCAATGGGATCCCTGTTCTAGGCAAACAATATCTTTTTGTTATTAAAAACATCTCTACCGGAAGTATTAATATTGAGAGACCTTCTACCGTCAATGATTCGATGAATAGTAGTTCTGTGACCATTGGGGCAGGGAAAGAAAAAGAGGTGTCGATGTGGTATGACGGAAATAAACGCCGTTGGTTATATTCGGAGGAGATGTAGTATGAATAATATAAGAAGACCATTGTATACTAGTAAAACAGCTCCTTTATACCCCTATAGGGACGTAGAACTTGAAGCTTTTCCCGGTGAAGGAAGAACTTATTCTCAGATGAGATTTACTGCCTATAAGGGTACAGATGGTAATGACTATTATTTCTGTATAATGGATGATGTGCGTTCCTCTAAAGTCGGTTTTGGTATTTATACGTTAGACGGTATGTTAGTCAGGTATAAAAATGTAGATTTAACATGGTCGTTAGGTCCGGTTTGGTATCCCTATTCCGGTAAAATGTATGTGCAAACATATGATGGTAATACAGGCGCTTGGATAGATATTGAAAACCTTAGTTATACAACAATCTCCGGAACTCCAAGTTATGGGGGAAATCTCAGAACTTCCTCAATCCTTGATGAATATATTTATATGGGAGGGTATTCACATCCATATAACTTGGGGAAGACACAGTGTGCTCAAATAGTGCATCCTACAAAGGGTTCAAAAGTTTTTTCCCTACCTAATTTACCTGAAAGTAGAAGTACCTCCTTCTTTCAGACAGAAGTGGCCGGAAAATTTCTTTTCTTGCATGATAAAGTTGATTCTAAACTCTGGAAAATGAATGATTACAATTTCACTTCTGCCCAGGCACTTTCTATTGAGAAGGAATATGTGGTGAATCATATGGCTGAGACGAGCTTGCTGCCACTATTTACTCTTAAAGGTACTAATCAAGTTATATGCTATGCGGACGTGTTAACAGGGCAGGTAGTGGATGTTAAACTCTATATAATGGATATTGGTGATGTAAATATAGAACTCACACAGCTTTTGCCAAATGTTGATTTGTCTGTTATACAAACTCACCGATATTTTCCACCGGATAGTCGTTATATGATGGACAATAATATAGTTTTATTCTCTTATGTCTATTCCGGAAAAAGATATATAAGAACTATCTACTTATGACCCACTTTCTTTTTATTCCTGCTATCCAGTCGGGCGACTGGGAAATACTGTATGTGAAGTGCGCCGTGATCCTGATTTTTTGGCTGATGATGATTGCTGCCGTGCTGCTGGACCTGTGGAGCGGGATAGACCGCTCACGGGCGGCAGGAGAGCAGCCGCGCAGCGATAAATTCAGGCATACGGTGACAAAAATAGGCGACTATTGGCGCGTGTTGGCCTTCGGGCTAATCATTGATGTTATTGCCTCCATTCTCCCTTTCTACAATCTGCCGTACGCCTCTATACTGGCAAGTGTAGCCTGCGCATTGATAGAGTGCAAAAGTGTAGTGGAAAATTTACGGGCGAAAAAGTCGGCCGCAGCAAAAATTCCGGATTTAATGGTGCAGTTATTGAATTGTACAGATACGGAAAAAATGAAAGAACTGCTGGGGAAATGGAAAACTTTAGATGACAAGCATACGCAACAAGGTGAAACAGCCAATAAATAATGAAGGAGGTTTATGGAATATTTTACATTAAAAGAACTGACGGGGACTAAAACCGGATTGGCGAATACGCCCAATGAAGAGGAAGTGAAAAATTTAGAGCATCTGGTGCGAGAAATACTGGACCCGCTACGCGCTGTGTATGGCTCACCTATACGGGTTAATAGTGGTTTTCGTAGTGAGGCGGTGAACAAGGCGGTTGGCGGTGTAGCCAACAGCCAGCACCTGACAGGTGAGGCGGTGGATATATCTGCCGGTAACCCTGAAGAGAACAAGCGCCTCTTTCATATGCTGGCGCATGATGGTTATTTGTTCGACCAGTTGATTGATGAACAGAAATATAGTTGGATACATGTAAGCCTGAAACGGAAAGGTAAAAACCGGCAACAAATATTGCATCTAAATTAAATTTTTAGTTTAAATTTTAAATAATGAAATGAGCAAGTTTGGCCTATGTGTATTATTCTTAATTGTTGGATTGGCTATTGGCCTTTACTTTGGTAGATGCCATGTCACTGAAAAAACTGTTGTAGAATACAAAGAGATGCCTACTGTTAGTATATCCGTCACTCCGGATCCGGTACATTATTCTATCCCCGAGTTGCCAATGTGGATAATTATAGAGGACAGAATAGATACCGCGGCTATTCTGAACGACTGGATAACGAAGCGTGAATATAAAGGCTTGGTAGGTAATGATACGGTGGGGCACGTTCAGTGGTCGGCTGTGGTGCAATACAATCAACTACCGCTATTTAATTTAGATTTCACGCCGGTGCAACGAATGGTTACTACTACCGTAGAGCGCAAATTAGCCTCATTTGTTTTCATCGGATTTAACTCTGCCGGTTATGGCTCGGCAGAGGCGGGGGTGTTTCTTGGGAAGTGGGGCGTAGCAGCAGAGATAGGTACAGACTTTAAAGGAAAGTCTTACGGAGGAGGGAAGGTGGGCTTTAAATTTTGACCGCGTTCTTCACCTTCTCGTTCAACAGGGCGAAATCGAGTACATCGTAGATGGTATCTACATAATGGAAGGTCACGCCTTTAATATAGATATCTTTAATTTCTTTGATGTCTTTTTCGTTGTCGCGTGAAAGCACAATATCATTGATGCCGGCGCGTTTAGCGGCCAATATCTTTTCTTTGATACCGCCCACAGGCAATACCTTACCGCGCAGTGTTATCTCACCGGTCATGGCCAATCCTTTGCGTATCTTGCGTTGCGTAAAAGCAGAGGCTATAGCTGTGGCCATGGTGATACCTGCCGACGGGCCGTCTTTGGGTATGGCGCCCTCCGGCACATGCAAGTGGAGATTCCAGTTGTCAAATGCTTCCGAGGAAATTTTCAACTTGTCGGCGTGCGCTTTGATATACTCTAAAGCAATGACGGCAGATTCTTTCATCACCTCACCTAAATTACCGGTGATGGTGAGGCCGCCTTTGCCACGGCTAAGGCTGGTTTCAATGAAAAGGATTTCACCACCCATCTCCGTCCATGCCAGTCCCGTTACCACACCTGCAAACTCATTGCCCTGGTACAATTCTTTGAGGAATTTAGGAGCGCCGAGTATGGTTTGTATGTCTTTTTCCGTGAGGGCCGGTTTAAAGGGTTCGTTGAAAGCTATCTTTTTTGCCGCATAACGAATGATGCGGGTCAGTTCTTTCTCCAAGCCGCGTACGCCCGACTCACGGGTGTAAAATTCAATAATGTGCTCCAGTATCTTGTCCGACAGTTTGAGCTTGGCGGGTTTAACACCATGCAACTCTAATTGTTTAGGGAAGAGGTAGCGTTTAGCTATTTCTATCTTTTCCTCTATGAGGTAACCGCTCATGTCAATCATCTCCATACGGTCGCGCAGGGCGGGGTGTATGTTGCCTATGTTGTTGGCAGTGGTGATGAAGAGTACCTTTGACAGGTCATAGTCGAGGTCCAGGTAATTGTCATGGAAGGTGCCGTTTTGTTCGGGGTCCAGTACCTCCAGCAATGCTGATGCGGGATCACCGCGGAAATCGGTACCTACTTTGTCAATTTCATCAAGTATGATGACGGGATTGGAGGTGCCGCATTTTTTGATGGACTGTAAGATACGTCCGGGCATGGCGCCAATATATGTTTTACGGTGACCGCGGATCTCTGCTTCATCATGTAAACCACCCAGTGATATGCGGCCGAAGGAACGGCCCAGCGCACGGGCTACGGATTTACCCAGGGAGGTTTTACCAACCCCCGGAGGACCATAAAGGCAAATTATGGGCGATTTCATGTCACCTTTCAGCTTAATTACCGCTAGGTGTTCAAGTATGCGTTCTTTTACTTTTTCCAGTCCGAAATGGTCGGCATCCAGTATTTCCAGTGCATGGTTCAAGTCCAATTGGTCGGTAGAGAAAACAGTCCACGGCAGGTCAACCAGGTATTGCACATAGTTGAATTGCATGGGGTAGTCGCCGTAATTGGGATTCATGCGTTCCAATTTCAGCATTTCTTTTTCAAAAACCTCACTTACTTCTTTGGGCCATTGTTTATCTTTGGCTTTCTCCCGCAACTCTTTTACCTCATCGCGGGTGGTGCCCATTCCTAACTCTTCCTGTATGGTTTTCAGTTGATTACTGAGATAGTATTCACGTTGTTGTTGATTAATTTCCGTATGAACCTTTTGCTGAATGTCATTGTTGATTTTTAGGATGTCTATTTGCTTATTCAATAACTCCAACAGTTTTAAGGCTCTTTGCTTCAGACGGTCTTCTTCCAGCATCTTTTGCTTTTCAGAGGGGTCTTCCACTTCAAGGTTGGAGGCCACAAAATTTACGAGGAAAACATCGCTTTCAATGTTTTTGATGGCGAAAGAGGCTTCCTGAGGAAGGTGTGGCGACAGCTTGAGCACATGCAAGGCAGCATCACGTATGGAACTGATGATGCTGTTGTATTCCTTGTCGGAATTAGTGGGAGGAATGTCTTTACGCTCCTGTATTTTGGCTAAAATATAAGGATCGTCATGGATAAACTCAGTGATATCAAAACGCCGTACGCCTTGTATGATGGCGGTGATGGAGTTGTCCGGCATTTCAATAATTTTGATAATCTTGGCTAACGTACCTACAGTGTAAAGGTCGGCGCCGGTGGGGTTATCTACCTTTGCATCTTTTTGTGAGCTTACGCCCAACAGTTTGGTTGTCTTATAAACATTGCGAATGAGCTTAATAGCTTTCTCGCGACTGATGGTGATAGGAATCACTGTTCCGCCGAACAGTACGGCGTTGCGCAAGGGCATTATAGGCACCTGATCCGGTGTTTTAACGCCTGTTTCATCTGGGTTTTGGTCAACAACAATGGGAATGTAGTTAATGTCGTCGTCAGTTTGTCCGGGGATAAATATATCTTTTAATATCATAATCTATTTTTTATAGAGGGTATCAGCAACAATCATGCCATTAAATAATCATGTGACAATTTGGCAGATTATAATATTCTACTACCTATAATGGCAGTAAAAATGATTAACAGCAGAAAGATGTATATCTTTTTTTTGCATATTTGTTTGCTCGCATTTGCCAGGATAACAGACAGAGGAATGGCGGTAAGTGTCATGATACTATTATGTTGAGGGTGGAAAAACATAGCGGCCAGTAGTAATGAGAATAATAAGAAGATAAAAGTTTGCCTCATATGGGAGGCTTTTATCTTATTTAATGCACCTGTGGTGTTAATGGTTAATAACGACCATATTACAAGCAAGCTGAGGGCAGAAAGGTAGAGATAATCATAAAAGGTGAGCGCTATGTGTGGAAAATATAAGGTGGGGATATTAGCGCTTATTATTTCCCAAAATGCCAGGGAGCTACTGAAGAAGAAATAGTAGAGCCATAAGTAGAAGTAGGGAAGCAATAGCCCGCCGAGAAAGGCGGTCCAGTCGCGCCAGTTGAAGGAGCGTGATACTATTATGCTGAGAGCTATGGCTATGGCCGTGCCTATGGCCGGCAGGTAAAAAAGAGATGCAATGGAGATGAGTAGTGTTGAGAAAAATATCGCAGATAAGATGTTTTTGGATTGGTAGGTATGAAATAATATATATATGCCGGCCAATATACAGAGGGTGGCGGGTTGGGCACCGCTGAAGCAAAGGCTGGCAGGCATGGCGGAGGAAAGCAAGGTGTAATAAAGAATCATCACGTTCTCATTGTCGCCTGCAAAAAGGTGTAAGCGGTTAATGACGAAGAGGAGGATAGCTGAAGCAATAGTGAAAAGGAGTGAATACCATAGCCTATCGCTTTCGGCGGCAGGGTGGAGGAAGAGGTCAGGGGTCCAAAGTGCAGCCAACAGCAGGAAGCAGACTATTCCGGTAGCAAAAGTATTACTTAATATTGCTTTAAACATAAAGTTGATTATGTATTCAGGTTGATGAGGTCATTTCCGATATCTGTGCGGAAATATTTACCTTCATAGTGGATACTGCTTATTGTTTGATAAGTTAATTCGCGTGCTTCAGCAATACTGTTGCAGAGAGAACTGACGGCTAATACGCGCCCGCCGTTACTCACCACCTCGTTGCCTTTTTCCGCTGTGCCGGCATAAAAAATACGGCTCAGGGTGTCGGTTTCCAGTCCGGTTATAAGATCACCTTTGCGGTAATTTTCAGGATAACCTTCGGCGGTGCACACTACGGTGAGAGCTGTTTGCTGTAAAGTTTTGCATTGTCTTTCACTCAAGGTGCCGGTGCCGGCTCCTTCAAACAAATCAATGAGGTCGGCGTCAAGGCGAAGCAGTACTGATTGGGTTTCGGGGTCCCCCAGTCGCACGTTGTATTCAATAACGTAAGGGTCTCCCTTTACATTCATGAGTCCTATAAACAGGAAGCCGCAATACCTGATATTTTCGTTCTGCAGGCCTTCTATAGTAGGAATTATAACGCGTTCTTCTACTTTTTTCATGAAAGCCGCATCAGCAAAAGGTACAGGAGAAACGGAACCCATACCGCCGGTATTCAGCCCGGTATCGCCATCGCCAATACGTTTGTAATCCTTGGCTTCAGGAAATATCTTATAGCTTTCGCCATCAGTGAGTACAAATACGGAAAGTTCAATACCGTTGAGGTATTCTTCAATCACCACTTTTTGCCCTGCTGCGCCGAACTTACCGTTGAGCACCTCGTGCAGTTGCATTTCTGCCTCATCAAGATCATCAATAATCAATACGCCTTTACCGGCAGCCAGTCCGTCGGCCTTGAGTACGTATGGCCCTTTTAGCGTTTCAAGGAAAGCAAAACCTTGGTTGATGTTATTGGTTGTCACTGTTTGATAACGAGCGGTGGGAATACCGTAGGTCTTCATAAAGGCTTTGGCTACATCTTTGCTGCCTTCGAGCTGAGCCCCTTTTTTAGTGGGACCAATCACTATGATATGTTCCAGTTGTGGATCGTTGTTAAAGAAGTCGGTGATACCGT
>JAVBSQ010000111.1:0-10271 GCA_031556695.1 Bacteroidales bacterium
TACATTGTCTGCGCCTACAAGGTCATAAATAACCAAAGGCGGATAATCCGTTGCATATACACAGGGGCGCGAAATATCGGTGCCAGCCGGTACGGTGACCTTTACGGTCACCGTACCGGCGCCACTGCTCTTAGCCTTGCCTATAACATGAAAGCCGGCATTGGTGCCTTCATTCATGCTCACCGTGGCGGAAGAACCCCAGCCCGTACCGGCAGCCTTTACGGCTGCCGCTATCGGCAAACGCAGCATCTCACCGGAAGGCACATCATAATAATCAACAAAAACCCACACCGAGTCGCTCCACAACGAGGCGCGCGAACTCGCGCCCCAGCTCACATCAAAAGTGAGCTCGTTGTTTTTTAAATTCAAGTTGCTCACGGAGACGGATTGGGCACTGAGGGTCGCAAAACCCACCGTCATTGCGAGGAGCTTCGCGACGAAGCAAACTAATACCATTAAAATACATTTCTTCATACTGTATCTATTTTTTACCAAATTTTCAATAAAAAGGGGACTGAGCATACGAACGGAAATGTGTAAGAAACGAGAGAATCCGAACCACAGCCCCCTAAAACCACAAGTGAAAAGTTAGAAAGTAAAAAGTTCGTAAAGAGAAATTCTTTATAACTTTATAAACTTTATAACTTTATAAACTTATATAAGCGATAAACAATAAAATCCCGCACCGCAAAAAATGCAGTGATAATATTCATATTGGCAATAGGTAAGTGGAATGTACACCAATAGCAAAGCTACGCATAGTGTGCGGCCTTAATAAGGTGCATCTTCGAACAAGAGGTCCTGAGAAACCAGCGATTCAGAAACATGCTAGGCCCACACCTCTATATTTATATATAAAAAAGGGTGAGCGCTAACTTCATTTCCTTTGAATCGCTAGAAATTTCTCAGGTTTCTTGTTCAAAGACTTAAAGCTAACGCCAATAAAAATTGGGACTGGGAAAAGAACTCTTCTATACTGTTAAGTGCAAAGATAGCACATTTATTTGCGCATGCCTATATAATATTGTTAATTTTCATTAGCCTTCCTACCGGAAAACTAGAAGGGGTAACCTATACCGAAATGGAAGGTGGAATTATCGCTTTTAAACCATTGCGCTGTGCTAATCCACCCCTTACCGGGTAAGGGATCATGCACACGTACACCCCAGTCCAAACGAAATATCAAAAATCCGAAATTTAAACGTAAGCCCAAGCCGGTATTCAAAGCCAGCTGGGTATAAAACTGATCCGCCTTGAACAAAGCGCCCTCTCTACTATCATCAGGATTCAAGGACCATATATTACCACCCTCCAAAAATATAGCGCCCTCCAGCGCTCCTATGATCTTATACCGGAACTCAATATTAGCCTCCAACTTCAAGTCGCCAATCTGGTTGGGGATAGAGAAAATGGTATCGGGCTTGGCAGAGCCGGGGCCCAAGGTACGCGCCTGCCACCCGCGCAGGCTGTTGGCGCCGCCGGAAAAATAATTTTCTTCCAAGGGCATGGAAATGCTATTGCCATAACCACGGCCAATACCGCCATACACGCGATAAGCCAACATGGCATTCTCATTCAAAAACCAGTAAAAAGAAAGATTTAAATCAGTTTTGGCAAACTGTGAATACGGCGTGCCGCCTATCAGGTAGCCCGTAGAATCTTTAGCCAGTATATTATTAAAAGAGCTTAAAAAATTACCTGCGGTTTTTACATTCCAACGTAAATATATGGAGTTCTCCCGCCTGTCCGGCGAACGATTGGTGTAAATAACCGAGAAACCGGCCCCTAACACAAAGTGGTTTTGATAGCGATTACGCAAGAAAGGGTCCGTGAGACTATCATAAAACTCCTGGCTCAGGTCATATACATTTACCACATTCAAATTGACAGGATTAAACAAAAGGCTTAAATGAGCACTGTGTTTCCAACTATAGCCAAAAGAAAAGGATAGGGAGTTACGGGTATAGTCGGGATTAAATTGGTGGCTGAAGGCGCCGGAAAACTCACTGCGCGGCTTATAATCACGCATGGAATAGTACAACCCGGGGAAAAGAAACTTGGGAATACTCAAGGAGGGCGCTACCAGAAACTCTGTAGCCTGCTGGGTTTGATCATTCAACTTCACCTGGAAATTGCCGGAGAAACTGATATTAAAGTACTCCCCTCCCCTGAACAAATTCTTATGAAAGTAAGACACGGCAGGCGATATACCAAAGAGCGCATTGGTACTTACCGAAACATCTAAGTTAAATTTTAGTCCCTGAGAGGTAGAGGGGCTGAGCCTGACAATACAGTCAATAAGGTGCAGAGAAGTATCAGCCACTTCTTCAAAATGAATATTTACGACCTTAAAAATATTCAAGGCTGTAAAATTATTATAAGTACGCGTGGCATCTATCTCTTTATAATCGTCACCGGGCCTTATTTGCAGCGCATCTAAGAACATACCCTTACGCAAGGAAAGCCTGTCATGGTAATACACCCTCATGCTTCCGGCACCGGCCGTATCAACCGCCGGTAAATCTGTTTGCCGGTAAGTCTTATTGTAGGCCGTGTCCGCATAAGCCTGCAACTGGTCATAGTCGCTATAAATAGTAATATTACGTATCTTATACTGATGATGCCGCGGCATGTTTTTTGCTGTTTCGGGATAGGTCGCCCAGTGCATCTCTAATCCGGCCTCATGCTTGGCCTCCAAGGTGTCTGCCAGGTAAGCAATTTGGGTCGTGCTGAAGGTATAAAAAGCTTTATTATGCAGCATCGTTACCAGCCGCTCCCGCTCCCTGGTCATCAGCTCGGTGGATAACGGTTCTCCGGGTTTAAGGAGGGTGTTGGCTGAGTCGGCCAGCACGGCGCGTGCCAGTGAGTCATTCCCCAGCTTATAGTCCAGTGAGCGTATGCGGGTAACCGTATCGGGATAAACGGTGTAAATAACCTTGGCCTTATGCTTGTTGTATATAACAGTATCTTTAACCCTGGTGTGGTAATAGCCTCGGGACCTAAGGTATTGCTCCATATTGGCATCACTCTGCGCCACCATATCAGGATCAAACACCACCGGAGCCTCCCCCAGTTGGCGCATGGAGCGGCCCAGCCAGCACGAGTCGCAGTCGGGCGCTGCATTATACATACCCAGGTGAAAACGTATGCCGAAAAGTATGGTTTTATTGGGGCGTTGGCGCAAGTAAGGCTCTAACTCTTTTGCTTTTAAGTTCTTGTCACCCTTCACCTCTATTTTATTGACGTTTAAACGATAAGCCCCCGGCGGCATGTTCTTCACGGAACTGCAGCCCGGCAACAATAAAAATCCGAGTAAATATAGTGCAACATTGCGCATAACCTACAAAAATACTATAAAATTACGAATTACGAATTACGAATTACGATAATTACATACCTACAAAATCTAAAAAAAGAAAATAAAACACCACAAGTATATAATTATTAAATATTTATAATTAACGCAAAAATTTTATCTAAACAAAGTAGCTCCACCGTAATTCGTAATTCGTAATTCGTAATTATCTTCGCACTATGAAACACGTTAAGACACTATTCCCCGATATAGCAACAGAACGCCCCCTGGTGATTGCCGGTCCCTGTAGCGCCGAAAGCGAAGAGCAGGTGATGAGCACCGCCACCGCTTTGGCTACAAGCGGAATAAAGGTCTTCAGGGCAGGGATATGGAAGCCGCGCACCAAACCCGGCGGCTTTGAAGGCGTAGGTAGCGTTGGATTACAGTGGCTACAGGCTGTGCAGGCTCACACAGGCATGAAAACAGCCACCGAGGTGGCCACCCCCAAGCATGTGGACGAGTGCCTGAAACACGGCATTGACCTGCTGTGGATAGGTGCACGAACCGCCACCAACCCCTTTGCCATGCAAGAGGTAGCCGATGCCTTGCGCGGAGTGGATATACCCGTACTGATAAAAAACCCTGTTACCCCCGACCTCGATTTGTGGATAGGCGGCATAGAGCGCATAGCCAACGCGGGAGTAAAGCGCTTAGGGATCATACACCGCGGCTTTACTGCTTACGAGAAGAAAATATACCGTAACCAGCCCCACTGGAGCATTCCGGTGGAGCTGCGCCGCCGGATGCCGGAGCTTTTTTTCTGCTGTGACCCCAGCCACATGGGTGGCAGTTGCAACCTCCTGCTACCCCTCTCGCAGCAAGCGCTGGATATGAACTTTGATGGGCTGATGATAGAGTCACACTGCTGTCCCGATCAGGCGCTGAGCGACAAAAAACAACAAGTCACCCCTGCCGGACTGCTCCAACTACTGCAGCAACTGGTTGTTCGCGACAATACGGAACTAAACGACCTCAGCCTCCTCCGCAGCCGCATCGACGAAATAGATAAACGCCTTTTAGAACTACTTTCCCACCGCATGGAGATATCACGCGAAATAGGCGTTTATAAGAAGGAAAACGCCATAGCCATACTTCAGAGCACCCGTTATGCGGAACTCCTGCAAAACATGATAAACGGCGGGGAAAAATTGGGTTTAGACCCCGAATTTATCCGCGCCGTTATGCAACTGATTCACGAGGAATCAAGCAAGGAGCAAATGAAGATAATGAACTAGTAGTTCATTCCCAGGTTATACAGTACAAACGACCACATATCCGCAGCTTCCTCTATACTTTTGGAAACAGGTTTACCGGCGCCATGTCCGGCCATAGTTTCAATACGTATAAGAATGGGGTTGGTACAACCTTCTTTTTGCTGTGCCGCCTGCATGGCAGCTGCAAACTTGAAGGAGTGCGCTGGCACCACACGGTCATCATGATCCGCCGTGGTGATGAGGGTAGCAGGATAGCAAACACCTTCTTTAATATTATGTAAGGGAGAGTAACCCAAGAGATAATGAAGCTCTTCCTCATTATCACTGGAACCGTAGTCGCCTACCCAGCCCCAACCAACAGTAAACTTATGGAAACGCAGCATATCCATCACACCCACGGCGGGCAAAGCTACCTTAAACAATTCCGGGCGCTGGGTCATGCAGGCGCCCACTAGAAGTCCGCCGTTAGATCCGCCCTGTATAGCCAGTTTCTCGGGTGATGTATATTTATTTTTTATAAGATATTCCGCTGCGGCAATAAAATCATCAAACACATTTTGCTTGTTCAGCTTGGTGCCGGCCAAATGCCATTCTTCGCCAAACTCACCGCCGCCACGCAGGTTAGCCACCACATAAATACCACCTTGTTCCAGGAAAAACAGGTTGCTGATGCTGAAGCCGGGTGTCTTGCTTACATTGAATCCACCATAGCCATACAGCAAGGTAGGGTTCTTGCCGTTCATCTTTGTTCCTTCTTTATATACAATAAACATGGGAACGGGCGTGCCGTCTTTACTTTCATACCATACCTGTTCTGTAATATACTTAGCCGGTTTAATGCTCAGTTCCGTGGCTTGATACAGCTCGGATTGCACCATGCCGATATCCGCTCTGTAAATAGCGCCGGGAGTACTGTAAGAAGTGAAGGCATAAAACATCTCATTGTCGCCTTTTTCTCCGCTAATACCTGACACGGTACCGATTTCAGGCAGTTCCAATTCTTTTTCAAAATTTCCTTTTTGATCATATACCAACACCTTAGAGTAGGCGTTATGCAGGTATTGCGCCACCAGCTTTTCTCCTATCACCTCCACGGATTGCAATACGTCATTTTCGTTCTCAACAATTACATCTTCCCATTTCAATTCCTTAGCGGTGGGGTCTACCTTCACCAGCTTATAGCGGGGCGCTTCGGCATTGGTTACGATATATAAATCATTGCCGAAATTTTCCACTACATTGTAATCCTTATCCAAACCGCTCACCAGTGTGCGGAATGAGCTGCCGGGCTTGTTCAGGTCTTTCACGCACAACATATTTCCACCGGTACCTTCCGATATGTCTAAAATAAGGAAACGGCCGTCTTTGGTAGCATAAGCTGTATTATAACGTAAGGCGTGCGCCTTATCTTCATACACCAGCTTGTCATCTTTTTGGGCAGTGCCCAGCTTATGGTAATACACCTTGTTAAATTCATTTTTTTGAGAGAGGGCGCTACCTTTGGGAGCATCATAACAGCTATAGTAAAAGCCGTTTTTATCCCATGAAATGCCGGAGAATTTCACCCATTGAATAACATCTTTCAAATCATTGCCTTCCATATCTTTCACATGAATTTCTTTCCAGTCCGAGCCACCCACGGAAGTAGTGTAAGCAACATATTGATGGTCAAGAGAAGGGCTCAGAGATCCGATAGATGTGGTACCTTGTTCCGACAGGGTGTTAGGGTTGATAAACTCCTTTGGCGCTCCCGTTAGGCTGTCCATAATGTAGAGCACCGACTGGTTTTGCAGTCCGTCATTCTTCCATGCAAAATAGTTTTTCCCCACCTTGAAAGGCACACCCTGACGGGGGTAATTCCACATGGTGGTGAGCTGTTCTTTAATTTTTTCACGGTAAGGAATCTGCGCCAAATAACCGAAGGTTACTGAATTCTCAGCTTTCACCCATTCGGCGGTTTCTGCAGAACGATCATCTTCCAGCCAGTGGTAAGGATCAGCTATTTCCTGTCCGAAATACACATCTTTATAATCTGTTTTTTGCGTCTCGGGGTAAGCCACCGAAATCGGCTTTGGTTGTTGCGTACAGCTCATGGCCAGTGCGGCAATTAGGGTCATTAATAAGTACTTTTTCATATGTTTAAGTGATTAAGAGACTAAGAGACTAAGAGACTAAGTGATTAAGAACTAAACTTCGTAATTCGTAATTCGTTACCCGTCACAAGCCTGTTGCGAGCAGAGCGAAGCAATCACTCGTCACTGTAGTGCTTCGGCCACCACAAAGGTGCTTCCGCCAATAAATATAATATCGTTAGGGTATGCATTTGATTTAGCTATTTTCATGGCGTTGGCTACTGTTTGCACTATTTGTCCCTGCAGGCCAAAATCAGTGCATCTTTGGTACAGTGTGTGTTCGTCCATTGCGCGCGGAAGGTCGGCCTTAGTGAAATAATAATAAGCCTCGGGGGGCAATAAAGGGAGAATACTATCCAAATCTTTATCGTTCACCACACCGAATATAAAGTGTAAACGCCTATAAGACATAGCTTGTAGCTGCGTCATACTCTCTGACAGTCCGTGCGCATTGTGTCCCGTATCACAGATCATTAGGGGTTGCTCTCCTATCACCTCCCACCGGCCACGCAGTCTTGTTTGCTGCACCACCTGTGATAAGCCGCGCAAAACGGCATCATCTGAAATCATCAAACGGCGCGAGTGGGGATAAAGCACCTTATCCCGCAATACCTTTACCACCGTAAGCACAGTGGCTACGTTAGCGCGTTGGTAGGCCCCCAACAAGTCCAAAGACACCTGACAAGAGAACAAACTATCAGCCGCAGCAATAATGAAATGCTGCAGTTTATCTTTCACTTCCGCACTTAAAACACGAAAATAATTGTCTGCATAGTATACCGGCGACTCCTGCTCCGCAGCCTGCCGGTCAAATACAGGGGCTGTTTCCCTATGCCAGTCGCCCACCACCACCGGTGTTTTTTTCTTGATAATGCCGGCTTTTTCAGCAGCAACAAGCGGCAGTGTGTCACCCAGATGTTCCGTATGATCCAGCCCTATATTGGTGATAACACTCAAGAGGGGTTTGATTACATTGGTAGCGTCTAAACGCCCGCCCATGCCCGTTTCTATAATGGCTACATCAACCTTTTTTTGTGCAAAATAGTAAAAAGCCATGGCGGTGCTCATCTCAAAGAAAGAAGGTTGCAGCTCAGCTATCTTGGCCTTATGTTGAACAACAAAGTCAAGCACTTCCTGCTCGGCAATCATCTCACCGTTAATAGTGATGCGTTCTCTGAAATCTTTAAGGTGAGGGGAGGTGAAAAGGCCTACCCTGTATCCGGCGCTTTGTAATATGGAGGCCAGCATGTGCGACACCGAACCCTTACCGTTAGTTCCGGCCACATGAATGCTTTTGAAGGCTGCATGCGGTTTATTAAAATAGCGGTCAAAAGCTTGTGCGGTGGATAAATCGGGCTTATAAGCTATCTTCCCTACCCGTTGATACATAGGCAGGCTACTGAATAAAAAAGCTGTAGCATCGGAGTAAGTATGTATTTCTTTGCTCATTGTAAGGCTAATCCACGCAAATGTAGGTTTTTTTGTCGAAAACACCATGGCTTTTACACATAATTTTGCAGGAGAAAAAAAAATGTCTATCTTTGTGTCCCTGAATTTTTAATTGCCCAGGTGGTGAAATTGGTAGACACACTACTTTGAGGGGGTAGCGCCGGTTACGGTGTGCAAGTTCGACTCTTGTCCTGGGCACAAAAACCACTCATAAAACGAACATCACGATGAAATGGTCTGAACTTAGAAGGAGAGCAATGGCCGTAAAACTCTAATTTTTTTAGATACTCAAGAAACATTATTATGAATATCGTTTTTCTGGATGCCGACACCATCGGCAAAGACATTTCACCGGCTCCCCTGGAGTCAACCGGAACATTGAAAGTATATGGTACCACCCGCCCCGATGAGGTGGCCGGACGCATTGCGCAGGCCGAAGTTATTATCACCAACAAGGTGCAAATACGGCAGGCTGAAATGGACAATGCTCCCAACCTGAAACTAATATGTGTAACCGCCACCGGCACCAATAACATAGACCTGGAGTATGCTGCTAAAAAAGGCATAACCGTAAAAAACGTGGCGGGCTATTCCACCGAAAGCGTGGTGCAAATTACCTTTTCGAGCATTCTCAGCCTGCTTAACAGCACCGCCTACTTTAATCAGTATGTACAAAGCGGGGCTTACTCCACCAGTCCCGTATTCACCCACTACGGACAAACTTTTTGGGAAATGGCCGGTAAAAATTTCGGCATCATAGGCATGGGCACCATTGGCAAACGGGTAGCTGAAGTAGCTTCCGCCTTTGGGTGCAAGGTGTTTTACTACTCCACCTCCGGCAAAAATAACAGCAGCAACCACACGCAACTAAGCCTGCAAGAGCTGCTGCAAACCTGCGATATCATTTCTATTCATGCCCCGCTCAATGAGGCAACCAAAAACCTCATTGGCTATAATGAACTAAAATTGATGAAACCTACCGCCATCATTACCAACATGGGGCGCGGCGGCATCATTAACGAAAAAGAACTATCCAAAGCTATAGATGAAAATTTGTTGGCAGGAGCAGCTATCGACGTGTTTGAGCAGGAACCTATACCTGCAGATCACCCTTACCTGTCGGCCAAAAACAAACACAAACTATTGCTCACCCCTCATATAGCCTGGGGAAGCAGCGAAGCACGACAACGCGTAATAGCACTTACCGCAAAAAACATTGAAACTTTTACACAAAAATAGCAGTTCCCTTTTCTTGCCCACCTCCAAGAAAGAAGTGGAGGCAAGGGGTTGGGACCAACCGGACATTATCCTCTTCACGGGTGATGCCTACATTGACCACCCTTCCTTTGGCGCGGCAGTGATAGGACGCGTGCTGGAAGCGGAAGGGCTGCGCGTAGCTATTGTACCGCAACCTAACTGGCGCGACGACCTGCGCGACTTTAAAAAGTTGGGCGAACCCCGCCTCTTTTTCGGTATCACCTCCGGCAGCATGGACAGCATGGTGAACCACTACACCGCCAACAAGCGCCTGCGCAGCAACGATGCCTATACCCCCGACGACAAAGCAGGCTATCGGCCCGACTATGCCGTGTGTACCTACACTAAAATTTTAAAACAGCTTTTCCCGGAAGTGCCTGTGGTGCTTGGCGGTATTGAAGCTTCCTTGCGCCGCCTCACTCACTATGACTATTGGAGCGATACACTAAAGCCCTCTATCCTCGTGGAAAGCGGGGCGGATATCTTGGTGTACGGCATGGGGGAAAGACCCGTTAAAGAGATTGCCAAAAGGCTGCAAGAAGTTCCCACAGATCACACAGATTGCGCAGATAAATGCAAGGCATTGATGGGTATACCCCAAACCGCCATGATCCTTCCCGGCTCTCCACTCTCCACCCGTCCCTTGTCCCCCGTCCCCAGTCACCCGTCTCCCCTCACCCTCCCCTCCTTTGAGGAGTGCAAGGCGAGCAAAAAGGCTTTTGCGGAACATTTCCGCCTCTTTGAGCGCGCCGCCAACACCTCCAATCCCCCCACCCTCCTGGCGCGCAGAACGCGCAACGGTGCAGTCGCACCTCGGCACTCCTCACGCGGGCCCGTCGTGCCCCCCGACCCCCGCGCCCCCGG
>JAVBSQ010000152.1:0-14138 GCA_031556695.1 Bacteroidales bacterium
GTTAACCAATCAACACGAGTACCGTAGCCTGCTCCGGAAGCTTCGGTGGAAACTGATTTTATCATGTTGCCCTCCGTTTGACATACCTGTGCCTGTACGGAAAAAACCGCCAACAATAAAAGCACTGATAGGAAACTTCTCTGTAACATGATAAATTACGTCTAAATTAGACTACAATTGTAACAATTTTTTACGACTTGAACAAATTGGCTAGAGCGCATCTATTATCTCGCTGAGAATCGACAAGATACGCGTGCGGGTATGTAAGGAGTTAATTTTTTTGTCATCATTGGGGTACACCCTGTTTGACAAAAATATATAGACTAACTCTCGTTCAGGATCAACCCAAAAGAAAGTGCCCGTATATCCCGAATGTCCATAACTACTCAAGGAGGCATCGCGCCCCACGGGTGAAGTTTTTTGCGGGTCGGGTTCCGGTTTATCAAAACCCAAACCCCGGCGCACACCCTGATCGCAGAAAGGACAAGCGGTAAAGGCATCTACCACCGTACTGTCCAAATAGCGTTCACCACCATAGGTGCCACGGTTTAGATACATCTGTAATATTTTAGCCAGGTCATTAGCATTACCGAAGAGTCCCGCATGGCCTGCCACCCCACCCAAGAGAGAGGTAGTAGGGTCATGTACATAGCCCTGCAAGAGTTGTCCGCGGAAATCACGGTCATCTTCTGTAGGCACTATCCGTTGCTTATCTATTCGACGTAATGGTTGATAACCGGTATTATTCATTCCCAAAGGAGCATAAAACAAACTATCAGCCAAAAGATCAACAGGTTTACGCTGTACAGCTTCCACTACTTGCTGCATATACATAAAACCCCAATCGCTGTAACGATACACCTTACTCATCAATGCTGTGGTATTGATTTGCTTATAGATAAACTTCGGCACTTCGGAGGAGGCATACAGCTTGTCGGCTACCTGAATAACAAAGGAAGCTGCCGTATCCGCACTGATGTATGAAGTGTCAAGCACTCCATTTTTTATGAATGATTTTTGAAAAGGCAAAAAGGCAGGCAGGCCGGAACGGTGCGCTAATATATCATCAAGGCGCAAAGCCTTACGGTCTTTAGGAAGTGAGGAGAGGTAAGTGCCTAAGGTTTTGTTTATATTTATTTGCTTGTTACCCACCAAACGCATCACCAATGACAAAGTAGCGGTTACTTTGGTAAGGGAAGCCAAATCATACACATCATTCCACAACACGACTGGTGAAACAGGGTCATAGGTATAATTGCCAAAACATTTATGATAAAAGACCCGGCCCTTATGAATAGCCATCACTTGTGCGCCCGGTGTGGCATGCTTATCTATGGCTTCCTGCACCAGTGAGTCAATAGAACTTAATTTAGATGAAGGTATGCCTATCTCCTCGGGCAAGACATACTTCAGTCGCACCGTTTTTTTCCAGGTAATGCCGCTGCCTGTTGGAAAAGCTTCTCCTGCATAAACCGGCAGGTGTCCCGACGGAGCTATACCCCCAAAGATGAGCTGTGCCGAGCGTTGTTGGGTAGACGGAATATTTTGATACGAAATGATGATGGCTGCATAATTTGCAGTCCCTTCAAATTTAGTTATACCGTATGGTACTCCAAAGAAGTTGAGTATTACTTTTTTCTGTTTGGCTAATTGTTGTAAAAAATCACTCGTCAAACTATCCACACCAAAGCGGCTAGCCGGACGAACATCAGTATTATGAAAACCGACAATAAGGAGATTGTAGTTTTGCAACTCCTGCCGCAAGCTATCCATTTCCTGTTGTGAGGCTATTGTTTCCATTGCAAAATTATCCACTCCGGCATAGTAAGCCAACTGATCTTTGAAGGCCCCACCTTTCCCCTTACCCAATTCCAAATAGGCAATGCGCAAGCTATCCAAGCGTTTTAAGGGAAGAATATTATCCTTGTTACTTAGTAAGGTAATTGATGATTCGGCTATACGCAGGCGCAAAGCTTCATTGTCTCCGGCATTCAGATCTGTTAACAAATTCCCGGTTTCTACGGGCGTGGAACGTATTAAGCCCACTTTAAATTTTGCAGCCAACATTTTCCGACATTTCATATTAATGAGATACTCGGATAATTGCCCCGTTTTCACCGCTTGCTCAATCATGTCAATGGACGCAGTTACATCATCGGGCATCAGCAGTATGTCATTACCGGCCTGCAAGGCTTGTAAACAAACAAGCCCTTTAAAAGGAGTATTCAATACCCCTTTCATATTCAAAGCATCGGTAAAAATCAAACCACTATATTCCAACTGTTCCCGCAACAATCCGGCTGTTACAAAACGGGAAAGGCTGGCAGGGGTGGCGGAGGAGTCAATGACAGGAATGCGCAGATGGCCTACCATCATAGCATCAATACCTGCTTCCATCAAGGCTTTAAAAGGATATAATTCGAGTGTATCTATACGATGTTGGTCATAATGCAATACCGGAATTACTTCATGTGAATCTTTATCTGTGTCGCCATGTCCGGGAAAATGCTTTGCGCAGGTGAGTATACCTCCGTCTTGCATACCTCGCATATAGGCTACACATTTCTCTGCCACCTTATTTTTATCTTCACCGAAAGAACGAATATTGATCACAGGATTTTCCGGGTTATTATTAATATCGGCCACCGGTGCAAAATTCATGTAGATGCCCATTCTCCTGCACTGTGTAGCCACTGCTTTTCCCATCTCGTAAATATAGTCATTATCGGACAAAGCACCCAGCTGCATTTGTCGCGGAAAAGGGCTTACACTATCCAGGCGCATAGCCAAACCGTACTCCCCATCAATAGAGGTTAGTAGGGGAATATTGGATTTTTTTTGCAGGCGATTAATCATATTGGCCGCCGGTATAGCGCTACCACGCATAATGATAATGCCCCCGGGCTGCTCCTTGGCTACCAATTGTTCTACTTTTTGAAAGCGGGCATTTTCCGCGTCGGGTACCACCGCTACCATGAATAGTTGGGCAATCCGCTGCCGCAGGGTGAGTTGTTGCATCAGCGAGTCCACCCATGATTGGCGTGTGCGGCTTTCAGCCCAGCTATTGGCATTGGCCGGAATAATAGCTATCAAAAAAATAATTAATACAAGTACACGTGCCTTCTTCATTTAGAGATATTAAAACGAGTAAAGGTACAATTATTTCTGTTTTCTTCAAAAAAATAAGCTTGTTAAATCTTTGTTAATGATTCGCTATTTTTAAAATTTGCTCTTTCAGATTTAATGTCTATTTTTGTGACTCTTTTTTAAATAAAGTATAATGTCTAATCTTATTCAAATACGCAAAGGCCTTGATATCTCGCTGAAGGGCAAGGCCGAAAAGGTGTTGACAAAAATCCCGGGGGCGACTATCTACGCCGTTAAGCCAACTGATTTTCAAGGTTTAACGCCCAAACTACTGGCAAAAGAAGGAGACTCATTGTTGGCTGGAACTCCTTTATTTACAGACAAATACAACCCTGAAATAAATTTTGTTTCTCCGGTTAGCGGCACGGTACAACATATCGTTCGCGGCGACAAACGCAAGTTATTAGCCATAACTGTAAGTGCTGATGCCGAACAAAAGTATTTACCCCATGAAACAGGTGATTTAAGCAAGCTTTCGCGGGAGAAAGTAATTGAATTAATGCTTAAAAGCGGTGTTTGGCCTTTTATCAAACAACGCCCTTACGGCATCACTGCCAATCCCAAAGACCAGCCTAAAGCCATTTTTATTTCCGGCTTTGACAGTTCACCTTTGGCACCCGATCTTGATTACGTGTTAACAGGCGAAGCCGAAGCTTTTCAAAAAGGCATTGACGTACTGAAAAAACTGTGTGACAACATACACCTAAGTGTGAACGACCAACCGGCAGCCACCAGTATCTTACTGAAAGTAAAAGGTGTTCAAACGCATACTTTCACCGGTCCCCACCCTGCAGGCAACGTAGGTATACAAATACACCACATCTCTCCGCTCAATAAAGGAGAACTGGTGTGGAGCATAGACCCGCAACATATTGTTTCTTTAGGCCGCTTATTCCTGAAGGGTATCTACGATGTATCTAAGGTAATAGCTTTAGCCGGCTCAGAAGTGCTTAAACCCCGCTACTTCCGAATGATTAGCGGCACAGGCATTCAACCCTTGCATGAATTTATAAACACAAAAAACAACCCTCGTTATATCAGCGGAAACGTACTCACAGGCACCAATATCGGCGCTGACGGTTTTTTGGGTTTTTATGACAACATGCTTTCCGTAATTCCTGAAGGTGATCATTATGAGTTTTTGGGTTGGGCTAACCCTTTCCGCATGAAGAAATACAGCGTATCACGCAGCTATTTTTCCTGGATTTTCCCCCGCAATGAATATTCACTTGACACCAATATTAATGGCGGACAACGCGCTTTTGTGATGACGAGCGAATATGAAAAAGTGCTGCCCATGGACATCTATCCGGTATATTTGCTCAAAGCGATCTTAGCAGAAGATATTGATAAAATGGAACAATTGGGTATTTATGAGGTGGTGGAAGAAGACTTAGCCCTCTGTGAATTTGTTTGTTCTTCTAAGATAGATGTGCAGGACATTCTCCGCAAGGGGCTGAATTTGATGATGAAAGAAATGGGAGACGCAGAATAAGACCGTAAGATAGTAAGACCGTAAGAGATCGTAATTTGTAATTCGTAATTCGTAATTTAATGAAGATACTACGTAAATGCTTAGATATTGTAAAGCCGGCCTTTGAGAAGGACGGTAAGCTGAAAATGTTTCATTCTACCTTTGATGCGTTTGAAACCTTCCTGTTTGTACCTAACACCACCGCTAAATCGGGTGCGCACATTCGTGATGTGAACGATTTGAAACATACCATGACCGTGGTGATTGTGGCATTGATGCCCGCCTTGCTCTTTGGTATGTGGAACGTAGGCTACCAGCACAATTTGGCCACCGCCGGAGCCTTAGGATTTTGGGAAATGTTTTGGTTCGGCTTTTTGAAAGTATTACCCATCATCATCGTATCTTACGGTGTGGGCTTGGGTATTGAATTTATTGCTGCACAAATCCGCGGCCACGAAGTAAATGAAGGCTTCCTGGTGTCGGGTATGCTTATACCTATGATTATGCCGGTTGACTGTCCCCTGTGGATGATTGGCCTGGGTACTGCCTTTGCTGTAATTGTTGGTAAAGAAGTATTTGGCGGCACGGGTATGAACGTGTTCAACCCCGCCCTGCTGGCGCGCGCTTTCGTGTTCTTCGCCTACCCTTCGCAAATTTCAGGCGATAAGGTGTGGGTAGCAGGACTAAGTGCTAAAGAAGGTATTGTTGACGGTTTTTCAGGTGCTACTCCGCTGGCACACGCTGCTGCCGGTGAGTCACTCCCCTCTTTGGCTGATATGTTCTTCGGCTTTATTCCCGGCTCTATTGGTGAAACCTCTACTTTGGCTATTCTGCTGGGTGCTGCCATATTGATTTATACCGGTATAGGAAGTTGGAAAATTATGCTATCCTGCGTTTTAGGCACGCTTGGTATAGGCTTCCTGCTCAACCTCACCGCCGTTAACGCTTACATGGAAATTCCGGCCTATTACCATTTGGTGATGGGTGGTTTTGCCTTCGGTACCGTATTTATGGCTACAGATCCGGTGAGCGGTGCACAAACTGAAACCGGCAAATGGATATACGGATTTTTGATTGGAGTGCTCGCCGTGGTTATCCGCGCCTTCAATCAGGGTTACCCCGAAGGTATGATGTTGGCCATACTCTTCATGAATGCCTTTGCTCCGCTAATTGACTACTACGTGGTAGAAGCTAACATCAGCCGCCGACTAAAACGTGCTAAAATATAAGACAATGAACAAAAATAGTAATACCTATACTTTTATTTATGCTTCCGGCTTGGTTATTGTGGTAGCCGCTGCACTGTCTATTGCCGCACTGGGGTTGAAAGCTCCGCAGGAAAAGAACAAAGAGATTGAGAAAAAACTCAGTATACTCTCATCTGTTACTAAGGAGGCCGGCGTAGCTGAAGCTAAGAGTAAAAATGATTTCGTAGAAGAGGCTTATACCAAATACATTGTGGAAAGCTATGTGGTGGACGGCAACGGCAACAAGAAAGAAGGCGATGCTTTTAAAATTGACATGGCCGGTGAGTATGACCTCATCAAGCAAATTGTGGCGGCTAACACTGAGGGCGACAAAGAAAGCCTGCGTGCACAATTGAACCTGCCTGTATTTGTTTGCCAAGAAGACGACGGATCATTAAAATATATATTCCCTGTACGCGGCGTTGGACTGTGGGGACCGATATGGGGTTATCTCTCTTTGAACAGCGATTTCAATACCATTTTCGGAGTGGTGTTTGACCATAAAGGTGAAACGCCCGGCTTAGGCGCCGAGATCAGCACCAAAG
Source organism: Bacteroidales bacterium (assembly GCA_031556695.1). Taxonomy (GTDB): domain Bacteria; phylum Bacteroidota; class Bacteroidia; order Bacteroidales; family UBA932; genus UBA932. Next base: position 6,414 of record JAVBSQ010000152.1, read on the forward strand.
CTTTCTCCGGACAATTCATAGGAAAGAAAATTTTTGAAGGACAACAACTCTCCTCCGTGAAAGTAAAGAAAGGCGGCGCTCCTAAAGGCGATCCCCACGCTGTTGATGCCATCTCCGGCGGTACCATCACCAGCAACGGCGTTGATGATATGCTACGCGATTGTCTGGATCAATACAAGGCATTTTTCTTGAAATCCTTGAATCTTTAAATCTTTGAATCTTTAAATCTCTTACATAAAATGGAAGAAAAAGAACCGATGTTTTCAGCTAAAATACTGAAACTCTTCACAGGGCCGATCAATAAAGGCAATCCAATTACGGTACTTATCCTGGGTATATGCTCGGCATTGGCTGTAACGGTAAAAATAGAACCGGCTTTGGTAATGGCTATCTCCGTTACCGTGGTAACCGGATTTTCCAGTTTTATCGTATCACTCATCCGCAACACTATTCCCAACCGCATACGTATCATCGTTCAGCTGGTAGTGGTAGCCGCACTGGTAATTTTGGTCGATCAAATACTACAAGCCTTCGCTTATGATGTGAGCAAGCAACTCTCCGTTTTTGTGGGATTGATTATCACTAACTGTATTATCATGGGACGTATTGAGGCCTTCGCCTTAGGCAACAAGCCCTGGCCTTCACTGGTGGACGGTTTGGGCAACGGTGCCGGCTATGGTATAATACTCGTGATTATTGCTTTTTTTCGCGAGCTGTTGGGCTCAGGAACTATCTTCGGCTATCAGGTAGTTCCCGACGCATGGTACCTTAAAAATGGTGGATTTTATGAGAATAACGGATTAATGATCCTTCCGCCCATGGCTCTGATCATGGTGGGACTCATCATTTGGATTCAACGCAGTTTTAACAAACAACTCATCGAAAAATAATGGAAAATATTATCAGCATATTTGTCAAGTCGATCTTTATCGACAACATGATATTCGCTTTTTTCCTCGGTATGTGTTCCTTTATTGCCGTATCAAAAACAGTGAAAACCGCTTTAGGATTGGGCGTTGCAGTTATCTTCGTATTAGGTGTAACCCTTCCTATCAACTATTTATTAAATAAATACCTGCTTACGGCAGGCTGCTTGACGTGGATTAGTCCCGACCTGGCAGAGGTAGATTTGAGCTTTCTGAGCTTCATCATCTTCATTGCTGTAATCGCTTCCATCACCCAGTTGGTGGAAATGATAGTAGAGAAGTTTGCTCCCGCCCTGTATTCTTCGCTGGGTATCTTCCTTCCACTCATTGCGGTGAACTGTGCTATCCTTGGAGGGTCACTCTTCATGCAAGAGCGCGGATATGCCAACTTAGGTGAAGCTACCGCTTTTGCCTTAGGTTCGGGCGTGGGTTGGTTCTTAGCCATTGTGGGCATTGCCGCCATTCGCGAAAAATTAAAATACTCTAATGTCCCCGCTCCTTTACGCGGCGTAGGCATCACCTTTATTATTACAGGTTTGATGGGTATTGCATTTATGAGTTTTATGGGTATTAAATTATAATTCTATGAACGCATTTGTTATTATAGCCGGCATAATTATCTTCTTAGCAATTACTCTGTTATTAGTAGGATTATTATTGTATGCCAAAACGAAATTAACCCCACAGGGTCAGGTAAAAATTGACATCAACGGGGAACATGAAATGGAAGTAAGTCCGGGCAGCTCACTCTTGAGCACCCTCAGTGAAAATAAAATATTTCTACCCTCTGCTTGTGGCGGTGGTGGTACTTGCGGTATGTGCAAGTGTCGCGTTACCGAAGGCGGCGGGGAGATATTACCCACCGAAACCGGATTTTTTACCCGCAAACAGCAACAATCGCAGTGGCGTTTGGGTTGTCAGGTGAAAGTGAAGGAAGACCTCAAGGTTGAAGTTCCGGAAGAGGTAATGGGTATCAAGAAGTGGGAATGCGAGGTTGTAAGCAACCGCAATGTGGCCACCTTTATCAAGGAGTTTGTAGTAAAACTACCCGTTGGCGAAAGCCTTAAATTCAAATCGGGTGGATATATTCAAATCGACATTCCAAAATGCGAAGTTGATTTCAGCAAGGATATTAACGTGGAAAGCGAGTACCGTGAAGACTGGGACGCAATGAAGATTTGGAACCTGCAGATGAAAAATACCGAACCGACCTACCGCGCCTACTCCATGGCCAACCATCCTGCTGAAGGAAATATCATTATGCTTAATATACGTATAGCTACCCCTCCCTGGGAAAGGGCTAAGGGTGCATTTATGAATGTAAACCCCGGAGTGTGCTCTTCTTATATTTTCAGTCGCAAACCAGGTGATAAGGTTACTATTTCCGGCCCTTACGGCGAGTTTTTCCTGCGCGATACCAATGCTGAAATGATGTTTATTGGCGGTGGTGCCGGTATGGCCCCCATGCGTTCACACCTCTTCCACCTCTTCCACACCGTGAAAACCGGCCGCAAGGTTACCTTTTGGTACGGTGCCCGTTCTAAACGTGAGGTATTCTACGAAGAAGATTTCCGTGCTATCGAAAAAGCATTTCCTAATTTCACTTTCAATATAGCCCTCTCGGAACCTAAGCCGGAAGATAACTGGACCGGCCCCGTAGGCTTTATTCATCAGGTTATTTACGACCAGTACCTCAAAAATCATGAGGCCCCTGAAGATATTGAGTACTACATGTGCGGTCCTCCCATGATGAACAGCGCCGTAGAGAAAATGCTTGATAATTTGGGTGTTCCCAAAGAAATGGTGATGTTCGACGATTTTGGCGGGTAAACTATATCTTATTCCTGCACCGCTGGGCGATGACACGCCCATTGAAGCGGTTATCCCTGCGGGTACCTTGGAGCACTTGCGCGCCACCCGTCACTTTGTTGTGGAGGAGTTACGTACGGCTCGCCGTTACCTAAGCAAGGCTGGTGTTGGTGTACCCATCGATACCCTCACTTTTTTTGAGCTGAATGAACATACCCCCTTGGAGCAAGACATCTTACCTTACCTACAGCCCGCACTAAATGGTTATTCCGTAGGATTAATCAGTGAAGCGGGTGTACCCGCAGTGGCCGACCCGGGGGGGCGGCTAGTGTTATTAGCACATCAATACAACATAGAAGTAGTGCCGCTCACAGGCCCTTCGTCATTGCTATTGGCCCTCATGGCCTCAGGACTAAATGGCCAACGGTTCGCCTTTGCAGGTTACCTGCCTGTAAAATCGCCCGAACGGCAACAAGCGCTACGTGGCCTGGAGAAGCGATCGGCAACGGAGCAACAAACACAGCTTTTCATTGAAACACCCTACCGTAATGAGGCTTTACTGGCTGATATACTCAACGCCTGCAAGCCCAACACTTTTTTATGTATAGCAGCCGATATCACGCAACCTACGGCATTTATCAAGACCATGACGGTGGCAGCATGGAAAAAAACCACGCCGGATATCCGCAAAAAACCTTGTATTTTCCTATTGTTGGCGGGAAACTAATTTGTTGCTTTGCTTACCCTTCCTATTCTTACTTTCATGTAGAACCGCAGCATAGAGTACGGATATATCGTAGTTCCGCTCGGAGAAGAACCATAACCATAATCAGAAGAGAAGAAAGTAACAGCCTCTGATCCATCACGCATATTCTGCAAAGCATAAGCAAAGCCGGTTACCACGCCCATCTTAGTTACATCAGTTTTCATGATCACGGTAAGACTGTCGTAGGTGGCAGTGTTGCTTATTTTTTCATGTCCTCCCCATTTTTTATTTGCCTTTTCTATCTCATGTGCTACTGTATCTCTGATGTTAGAATCAAACATAAAACCGTCGAGCAGGTAGCCCGCATAACGAACTATCATGGTATCTCCTTCCACAGGCAACTCACCCGTACCTTCTTTTTGGGAGATAAAATACCAGTCTTTTTTCAACGAGTCAACACCACCATAATGCTTCTCACTATAAGATTCTAAAGAGTCGGTTTGAAACACTGCTATGTCAGGTATTACAGAGAGCAACTCCAAGTCATAGATGTAGGGTACCGCCGCTGTTTCCGCTCCTCCCACAGTGTACATGGAGAGCCAGGAGGGCACAATAGCGGTAGCTTTATCCTGTTCAGCCATATAGGAAAAGGCTTCCTGAAGGCCTATCATAGTACCACCCTTAATCATGGAGAATAGCGTGGGACCATAATAATTGCTATACGAATAGTCACCTATCATATTCGCCAGTGAATCGTCAGTAGTGAGCATAATAGTAGAATCCAACAGTCGAAGCGTATAACGGGCATACAAGAGATTGTTGAGTACAGGTTTTACCCCTTGATGGGTGGGTAGTACGGGCATAAAATAAAGGCCGGATGCTGTAGGAGTTACACCAGGGAAATTTTCATACATATACGACCACAGGTAACGTTCTTCTACATAATCATCAGTCTCTTTCACTTCTTTAGCGCAAGAGGTGGCGATTACCGCAATAAATATCCAAGTTAAAAGTGTTCTATTTTTCATTTTTCTTTATTTTCAACATTATTACTTCAAACACCACGGGGGTGTAGGCGGGCAATATGCCCATACCAGTGTTTCCATAGGCTTGTTCGCCCGTAAGTAGTATCTGTGAGTGCTCATTGGCTTGCATTCCGGTGAGGCCATGCTGCAATCCCGTTATAAAATCGGCAGAATTCAAGGCGCGTGTAATGGGCGTAGTAGTACCTGAACTGTCATAGACAACGCGGGTATTAAAATTAAAAGCCTGGTAAATAAAGGTCAGCGAGTCGCCTGCGGTAGCTTCTTCGCCCGCGCCGGTAGTAAACACTACCCTATACACACCATAGTTACTGTATACGGTATCTACATTGACACCATCTGAGTTCTTCAAATTCTCAATGTAGGTTTCTATCTGCTTCTCCTGATTCACCAGTTTTTCCTTCAAACTCTCCGCCGTACAGGAAGAGAGTAAGAAGGTAAGACAGTAAGACAGTAAGACAGTAAGACCGTGAGACCGTGAGACCGTGAGATTATGTAGTTTCATTTTCAATTAACTTCGTTGATCTAAAGATTCTCAATTTTCAATTTTCAATTCAAGAAGCAGTATGCTTCTCGGGGGTATCCGGTTGCGGTCGCCGGGAAGTCCATAGGCCAAATGTGGAGGAAAGATGAGTCGCAAGGTAGAGCCCTTGTATTGTCCCAACAGCGCTTTGTGCAAGCCGGACATTTCAGCCGTTTCATTAACCCGGAAACTACGGGTTTGTTGAAGATAACAGGGTGTACCATCCAACAAATAAATATCAACCAACACTTCCACTACCGTGCCTTGCTTTATCTCTTCTCCCCTTCCCTTTTGCAGGGTCATATGATAGAACCCCTCTGTATCAGCCTCCATAGTCCAACCTTTACGGCGAATAAATGCGGTGATAATATCTTTATCTTTTTCTGCCAAACGACGGTTAACCTCGGTGAAAGATTCCAACTCCACTGCAGGTGCGCTTGTCCTTACTTGTTCACGAGCGCCTGTGTCTCGGCACGACATGAGCAAAAGACATGCCAATGTGCAGATGCAACTGCTATAAAGGCTTCTGCAATTCATTTTTATGCATTTTCAAACTCGCTTCAAAACTAGCCGTAGCTTCACTCAAAGAACATTGTAAACGACCGCCGGCAGCGTTACGATGCCCTCCGCCGTTAAAATGGGTACGGGCAAAATCATTAACCGAAAAACTACCCCGTGAGCGGAACGACATACGTATAGAGCCGTCAATCTGCTCGGACATATAGGCTGACATTTTTATATCTTTTATGTTGAGTGGAAAATTCACAAAACTTTCCGTATCTCCGGGTTGGAAATTAAAGCGTGTGAGCTCTTCTTGCGAAAGTGCAATGTAAGCGGTATTATATTCGGGCAACACCACCATCTTTTCACCCAAAGCATAGCCCAGCAGTTTCATGCGGGTGGGCGAAAAATTATCATAAATATTAGAGGTCACTTTGTTTTTATCCACACCCAAAGCCAAGAGCTCGGCCACCACCATAAACATCTCCGGGCGTGAGGCATTGTCGCGGAATGTATTGGTATCAGTCATGATACCGGTCATAATCGCTTCAGCGGCATTCAAGGGCATGGGGGCGGACAAGAGGGGTTTCAGCAGGCGATAGGTGATTTCAGCAGTAGAACTGGCCTGTATATCACTAATTAAGAGGAGAAATTCTTCTTTTATGGGTTGAATATGATGGTCAATCAGCACACGCGCCACAGAGGTGGAAGCTATAAATTCGCCTAAATCTTCCAAACGGGCTAAGCTATTAAAATCCATGCATATTAGCAAGTCGGAGGTAGCTATCTGCTCTTTCACTTCCTTGCGTTTATCTTTAAAAACCATCACACTATCCGCGCCGTCCAACCAACTTAAAAAAGCAGGGTAATGATTGGGGGAGACTACCGTAATGTCTTTTTTAGGATATAAAATTCTCAAACAATGCATCATAGCCAATGCAGAACCCATAGCATCACCATCGGGATTAGCATGTACCACTATCAATACTTTTTGGGATCCACGTAGTAAATCCTTAAATACAGCAACAGAGCCTGCGTCTAACGTTAAATTCATTCCTTGGTTTCCTTGGTTTAACTTACAAAGGTATAAAAATCCACGGAAAGAATAGCATAGTAGAGATGAAATATCAAAATTATTTGTTTTCTTGGTTTTTTATTAAACATTTTTCCTATATTTGCAGGCATTAAAAATTAAAAACGTAATGAAAAACATTATTACATTTGGAGTGTTACCGCTCATCATCATCGTGTTAGCGTACTTTTTATATAATGGTATTTCGGAGCCTGTTCGTTTTGAAGCTGCCCGTAAATATCGTACCGACAAGACTGTTGAACGTTTAAAGGATATTCGCGACCTGCAGGTAGCCTACAAAACACAATTCGGCAAGTTTACCGGAAGTTTCGACACCTTGTGTAATTTTTACGATAACGGTATACTGAAAATCGTGAAACAAATCGGTTCTATGGACGACTCGTTGGCTGTAGCTCAAAAGCTGGTTCGCCGCGACACTGTTCGTGTACCTGTTCGTGAAAATATTCATTTACGCACCATATCCGGCACGGCTGACTCTTTACGTATTGTGCCTATTGTTGGCGGTGAATTTGAAATGCAAGCCGTAGTTAAACGCGTATCAGGTGTGGAAGTTCCTTTGTTTGAAGCTCGCGTACCTTACGATATATTGCTCCAAGGCTTAAACCGTCAATTAGTAGTTAATATCAATGCTGATATTGAAGAAATCAATAAAACCCTGGCTACTGCGAAAAAATATTCCGGAGTAAAAGTGGGAAGCATTGAACAACCGAACAACAATGCCGGTAACTGGGAATAACCATAATTTACAGGAAAACATCCTATCCATTCAAGCCAACTTGAATGGATTTTCTTTTTGTGTAAGTAACCGATCCGGTGAGATACTGGCCTCGGAGTATTATACTTATACCATCAGTGATTATAACGATTTGGACGATGAGGTGCACCAAATTTTCCGGCGTGATACCCGCTTGAGAACCGCCTACAGCCGTTGCGTTTGCCTCTTCGTATCCGACAAGTCCACCCTTATTCCGGCCGACCTGTTCAACGCACAGCACCTGCGAAGTTATTTGGAGTTTGTTACCCCCTTAGATGATTTAGACGAGATACATTATCGTCATCTCAACAGTCCCGATGCCATGGCTGTATTTGCCTTGCCCAGCCCTTTGGCGGCGGCGGTGAGCATG
>JAVBSQ010000109.1:0-8706 GCA_031556695.1 Bacteroidales bacterium
ACACACCAAATATATCAGTGTTGTATGCCTTCAGCTTTCCGTTACGCTTCACCACCACATTGGCTGCGTTAAGGAGGCGTACGGCATCGTCCAGCTCATCCATAAATGGGATAATAGCTGCTTTGAGTGGCATGGTTACATTCATGCCTTCCCATTCGTGCTCTTTAAAGAGGCGCATAGCTTCTTCTGCTGTATCTGCAGGCATTAGCTCATAGGTATATTTTCCATGATATGCAGCAGCAAAGAGCATGGGGTTTTTACTGTGTAAAATGGGATTCCCTGTAAGTGCAAAACGTGTCATAGATATTCAATTAAAAGCCGCGTTGCCGCATAGCTTCAAAGGTAATAACAGCGGTAGATACTGAGACATTAAGGGAGTCTATTTTTCCACGCATAGGTATCTTTATTCGTGCATCAGCGCGCTCTAGCCAAAAGTCGGTAAGGCCATCGGCCTCGGTGCCCATAATTATAGCTGAAGGTTCACGAAAATCAGTTTCATGATACCATTGCGAGGCTTCCAATTCGGCGGCATAAGTTTTTATCTTCTTTGCCCTCAACCAATGCAGGGCTTCTTGCGATGAGCAGGTTACCACCTGCTGAGTGAAGAGACAACCTATACCGGAACGAATTACATTGGGATTGTAAAGGTCTGTGTGGGCATCGAAAATAATCACGGCATCAACGTTGGCCGCATCTGCAGTACGGAGTATGGCGCCAAGATTGCCGGGTTTTTCTATGGCCTCCAACATGATGATGAAGGGATTATCTGACAACCGTACGTTCTCTAAACTTAGGGAGCGGGCATGCATAACAGCCACCAGTCCGTCGGAATTTTCACGATAAGCCAACTTGGCAAAAACCTCACCACTAACAGTAAATATACGTTTAACAGCAGGCAGTGAATCAACAAAAAGCTCCACCGATCCCAAGCCTTCACATACAAAAAGTGATTCAATGGTATATCCTGCAGACACAGCCAAATTCAATTCACGAAAACCCTCCACTACAAAGAGTTTTTGCATGCGGCGTGCGCGCGATTTTTCCATCAATTCCAGAACATCTAATATATGTCCATTACGCGCCGATGTGATAACTTTTTCTCCTTTCATGTTCTGAATCTTATTTCTGAGAAACCCCCATGAGGGTTGCTGATGAGCAACGTTCTATTTTTACATTTACATAATCGCCGACCTTGTAGTTTTCTTTCGGAAAGACTACTACTTTATTTTGTGAAGTGCGGCCAAATAAATCTTCTCCGGAGCGTTTAGAAATGCCTTCTACCAATACTTCGCGTACTTTTCCTATTTCATGTTGGTTGTTCTGAAGGGAAAGTTCCTTGTTTAACATAATAATATCATTCAAGCGGCTTGTTTTATCTTCCATATCGACGTCGTCTTTAAAGTGACGCGCAGCCTTAGTATTAGGGCGTTCGGAATATTGGAACATAAATCCCATGTCAAACCTCACTTGCTTCATTAATGAGAGAGTTTCCTCGTGATCCTGCTTTGTTTCTGTGCAAAACCCGGCTATTATGTCGGTAGAAATGGCACAGTCAGGCAATATTTCACGAATTTTAGCCACCCGGTCAAGGTATATTTCACGGGTATATTTACGATTCATCAACTCTAACATACGCGTGCTTCCTGACTGAACGGGGAGATGAATATGCTTACAGATATTGTCGTGAGCAGCCATAGCATGAAGCACATCATCATTCATATCTTTGGGGTGTGAGGTGGAAAAGCGCACTCTCAAAGAAGGATTTATCAATGCAACTTGTTTTAATAGTTGGGCAAAGCTCATCTTATCATTATCAACTGCCCAGCTATAGGAGTCCACATTTTGTCCCAGCAAAGTTACTTCACGATAGCCCTTATCAAAAAGTTCGCGCACTTCACGGAGAATAGTTTCGGGATTACGGCTGCGCTCAGCACCACGGGTGTAAGGCACCACACAGTAAGTACACATGTTATTACAACCACGCATAATGGAAACGAAGGAACTGATCCCATTTTTATCCATTCGTACGGGAGAGATATCAGCGTATGTCTCTTCACGAGAGAGGAGAACATTTATGCCTTTCTGTCCAATTTCAGCTTGGGCTACGAGCTGTGGCAAGGTGCGATAGGCATCGGGGCCGACTACCAGGTCAACCACACCTTTTTCGAGCAACTCTTCTTTCAAGCGCTCAGCCATACAACCTAACACACCCACCAATAGGGCCGGATTACGGCGTTTTTGCAAACGAAAAACATCCAGGCGGCCCCACACTCGCTGCTCAGCATTATCACGAATAGAACAGGTGTTAATGAGTATAACATCTGCGACATCTATATCTTCAGTAAGGAAGTAACCTGCGGGTCTCATGATAGCGGCTCCCACCTCGCTGTCATTCACATTCATCTGACAGCCATAGGTTTCAATATATAAAGCTTTATTTTCCATAATATTGCACAAATATACAAAAAGCTATCGGCTTTTTTTGTATATTTGCCTAAAATTTCCATATATGAGAAAGCTTTTCTTATTCTGCGTGCTACTATTCACTGTTTATTCATGTGCCAATTATGAGGACATCAATGTAGTAGATGTTCGTGTTGATAACCTGTCGTTTCAAAGCACCACCCAAATCACGCTCACACTGGGCGTAAAAGTAGATAACCCGACCAAGAAAACAATTACCGTTAGCGACGGAGAGTTAGGGGTATATCGTGGTGATGAGAAGCTGGCGGATATGACACTAAGCACACCTACTGTGATCGCTGCACAATCGAACGAATACAACCAGTTGGCGCTACAAGTAGAAGTTAAAAACATTATGGCTCTAGCCGGATTGAATACGAATGACAGCAAGCTGTTAGAGCAATTTGATGTGGAAGGCTTCCTAAAAATTAAGTCCGGTGCGGCTTCAAAGAAAATAAAGATAGACCGCACGAGTTTTAAGAATTTACTACTCAGTTTAAAATAGTTTGTAATGAAGAAAGTATTGATTTTACTGTTTATATGTTTAATGTTAGAGAGTAAAAACTGCCCTGCTCAGCAGTATACTACCGACAGTGTTGCCGTGCATATAGATCTATTTACACTTCTACAGACCCCAAACAGCAACGGCGACCATGTTACACTTCACCAATCTTCCACTATTAAGGATTTGGTAAACGGCTACAAGGTGCGCAATTTCTCAAAAAAGACACAAGGTTTCCGCGTGCGTTTATTTTTTGACAACAGCCAGACTGCCAGACAAAAAGCCATTGAGATAGAAAGTAATTTCCAAAATTTATATCCGGGAGTATCCACCTACCGGACTTATCAAAATCTTTACTTTAAAGTAGCTGTAGGCGATTTCAGGACACGTACCGACGCCATGCATTTCTTACAATCTATTGCTTACAATTACCCTGGTGCTTTTATTATCAAAGAAAATATACATTACCCGTCCTTATGACTGATGTTTTAAATCACGAGTGCGGCATCGCACTCATCCGTTTACGTAAGCCACTGAGCTATTACAAAGAGAAATACGGCAGTTGGAGCTATGGCATTCAACGCCTTTATTTGTTAATGGAGAAACAGCACAATCGCGGACAAGACGGTGCAGGCGTTGCTTCATTGAAGTTGAATAGTGCTCCCGGAATTCCTTATATCGACCGCACACGTTCCAATTCAGCCTCTCCTATTCGCGAAGTATTTGACAAAATTAACCACTCGTTAACCATACTTGAAAAGAATCCACAGGCTGATGAAGCCTGGGTAAAAGCAAATGTACCTTATCTCTCAGAGTTGTATTTAGGTCATTTACGTTACCGCACACACGGCAATTTATCCATAGAATATGTGCACCCCGTAATGCGCTCAAGCAACTGGGAATCACGCAATTTAGTGTTGGCTGGAAATTTTAATCTCACTAATGCTGATGAAATTTTTGAGCAGTTGGTAGATATAGGCCAACACCCCCGCGACCTTTCGGACACTGTTACTGTATTGGAGAAAATCGGACACTTTCTTGACCGCGAGAACGAAAAACTATATAAAGAATTGCGGGAAAAGGAAAGCGACAAGCAAATAATTGCCAGGCAGGTAGCGGCACAAATTAACGTACCGGAGATATTACAACAGGCCACCCATCGTTTTGACGGAGGGTTTGCTATTGGTGGATTAATAGGTAATGGTGATGCTTTTGTATTACGTGACCCCCACGGGATACGCCCTGCTTTTTATTATGCTGATGAGGAGATTATAGTTGTAGCATCTGAACGTCCTGTTATACAAACAACCTTACGCATTCGCAGCTCCGAAGTTAAGGAGTTGATGCCCGGAGAGGCCATTATTATTAAGAACGGCGATAATTTCAGTATAGAGCAAATATTGCCCGCAGAAAAACGTACAGCCTGTTCTTTTGAGCGTATTTATTTCTCTCGCGGAACAGATAAGTATATCTACCGTGAACGCAAAAAATTAGGAGAGCAATTGGTTCCGCAAATTCTCAAAACCATCAACTACGACCTGGACAATACGATATTTTCTTATATCCCCAACACCTCTGAAACAGCTTTCTTCGGCATGGTAAAAGGAGTGGAAGACTTCATTATCCAAGACCAAAAAGAACAAATTTTAGCCTTGGGTGATAAGCTGAATAGCGATAACCTAAGTAAGATTATCAATAAGCGAATGCGAGCGGAGAAGATCGCGGTAAAAGACGTGAAACTTCGCACTTTCATCACGGAAGACAGTGCGCGCAACGATATGGTAGAGCACGTATATGACGTAACGTACGGTGTAATTCAAAGAGGGTGCGACAGCCTGGTAATCATTGACGACTCTATTGTTCGCGGCACTACACTGCGGCAAAGCATATTGAAAATGCTGGATCGTCTGGAGCCACGTAAGATTGTAGTGGTAAGTTCTGCTCCGCAGATCCGTTACCCCGATTGCTACGGCATTGAGATGACACACATGAGTGAGTTTTGCGCGTTTTCTGCTGCCATTGAGTTGTTGAAAGAGAGTAAACAAGAAAAGATTATTGAAGAGGTATATGAAAAGTGTAAGGCTCAACAAGGCTTGCCTAGCGAGCAGTTGGTCAACCATGTTAAAGACATATACCGCCCGTTCACTCCCGAACAAATATCAGCTAAAATTGTTGAATTATTGCGGCCGGAGGGTATGCAGGCAGAAGTAGAGTTGGTTTTCCAATCGTTGGAAGGCTTGCATGCTGCTTGCCCCGACAATAATGGCGACTGGTATTTTTCAGGCGACTATCCCACCCCGGGAGGGAATAAGATGGTAAATAATGCCTTCATCAATTATTACGAGAAAGGGATTTAAACATTTGTAAAATTTGTTTGATTATGACAACGAGTAAACCCACATTCACACAAGATGAAATTAGGTTCTTGAATTTATTGGGACAAAAATTCCCAACAGCACAGGCTGCAAGTACAGAAATTATCAACCTTGAGGCGATTATGCGTTTACCGAAAGGCACTGAGCATTTCTTGACGGATATACATGGTGAATATGAGACCTTCAATCATGTGCTGCGTAACGCTTCCGGCGTAGTACGCAGAAGGATTGATGAAATATTCGGCAAACGAATTACTGAGAAAGAAAAAATGCAACTGGCCACCTTAATCTATTATCCGGAAGAAAAACTGGACTACTTGAAGAAAAAAGGCCTGTTCAACAATGAATGGTCCTACGTAATGCTTGTTAGGTTAGTGGACGTAGCACGTGATGCAGCTCAGAAATATACCCGCTCAAAAGTACGTAAATCCATGCCGCCTGATTTTGCGTATATCATTGATGAGTTAGTTAATGAAACCAGTGAGAAAAAAACGGATTATATCGACGGTATTCTGCAGTCTATTATCAATATAGGACGTGCACGACACTTTATCATTGCTATTTGTGGGTTTATTCAACGCCTGATGATAGACCGCCTGCATATTATCGGAGATATCTTTGACCGTGGCCCTGATGCGGCAAAAGTAATGCAACGTATTGCAGAACACTATTCAGCCGACGTACAGTGGGGCAACCATGATATTATATGGATTGGCGCGGCCAGCGGTATTGATGCGCATATCTGCGAAGTAATACGTTTTTGTGCCCGCTATGAAAATCTCGACACCCTGGAAGATGCTTATGGGCTCAACCTCTTCCCTTTGCTCACCTTTGCTCTGAGCCATTACAATGATGACCCCTGTGAAGCTTTTATTCCAAAAGGCAAAGCAGATCGCCGCCATGAAACAAACACACGGATTGCTACCATGATGCATAAGGCGATTTCTATTATTTCGTGGAAAATGGAAGGGCAGGTTATCAAACGTAATCCTAAATTTCAGTTGGACCACCGGCTATTGCTGGATAAAATAGACCTTGAAAATGGAACTTTAAATCTCCATGGTCAAAGCTATCCCTTAAAGGACAAACTTTTCCCCACTATAGATCCTAAAAATCCGTATGCTCTCACGCCTGAAGAGCAAGAGGTCATAGATAAGCTACGTTTCTCCTTCCTCAACTGTGAAAAATTGCAACAACACATTAATGTCTTACTTAGCAAAGGCAGCATGTACTTAGCCTACAACAGCAATTTACTATTTCATGGCTGTATTCCGATGAAAGACAAAGAAAATTTTGCCACTTTTGATTTCAATGGAGAAATACTGCAGGGCAAAGCCTTGTGCGACCGTTTTGACCTGGCCGTGCGCCGTGCCTGGGTAAATAGGAATAATAATGAAGCTTCGCAGCAGGAATTTGACTTCTGCTGGTATCTGTGGAGCGGCCCCTGCTCTCCCCTCTTCGGAAAAAAACAGATGGCTACCTTTGAACGTTACCTCACCAACGATGAGGAACTGCAAAAAGAAGAGCAAAACCCCTATTACAAGTTTCGCGACAATGAAGCTACCGTAGACCTTATATTGAAAGAATTCGGATTAAATCCTGAAAAATCGCATATCATTAACGGTCACATGCCGGTAAAAGTAATTAAGGGCGAAAAACCGATAAAAGCCAACGGTAAGCTATTTAACATTGATGGTGGAATGTCAAAACCCTACCACAAAGAGACTGGTATATCAGGCTACACATTGATTTATAACTCTACGAGTTTAGTTTTAGTAGAACACCAGCCTTTTGCCTCACATACGCAAGCCATTGAAGAAGAGCAAGATATTATCTCTTCTCGACAGGTAATGATATTATCGCCGGAGCCTATCAGTGTGGGACAAACAGATATTGGACTGGAACTGCGCAAACAGGTTGATGACTTGCAAAAGCTAATGATTGCTTACCGTATGGGTGTGGTGAAGGAGCGATAATTTGTTATTCATTCTCCTTAATCCATCTATCTATTATAACTTTTAAATCAGTTTCAAACTGTCTAAAAGCAGACAACTGCCTTAGAGGAGAGAAATCTGTGATGTTCTCAGCAACACGATGCACAGCGGCATGAACCTCTCCTTTAAAACTTTTCAAACGTCGGCCGGTGAAATCACTTGCTGTTTTCAGCAATGAATGCAGTTCGTCTTTTGGAGTTTTTAAATGCTCCAACTTATTTATAGAAGGGAGATTGATATTCCCTTTATAATTTCTATTACCTGCTGCTTTTTTAATAGCATCTCCATCTATCAACAACCAAGCCTCCATCATTTTTATCGGCACAAGGCACACAGTTTGGGTAGCTATAGATGTATCCAATTGACTGAGAATTTCTTTTTTGCGTTTGTCTACAGTAGAAATACGTGTATCCTCCGCATCACGATGATAAAATAAAACATCAAATGGGTAGTAGGCCTGTGCAAATTTCACTCTAGCTGCTACATCTCCATTAGCCGGTGGCATTGGATGATTTCTAAAATCGGCAAAATCTTTATCAAAAGGTACTTGAGGATAAAGATCGTTTAGCAGCCACTCAATTATATTCAATAACACTTTATCAGAACTTCCATCTGTCAGTAATGTATATTTTAGGCTTTTCATCTAAAATGGTAATGTATGTTGAATATGTTCTGAAATACTTGTTCGTTTATCTTTTCTTGACTTCTGCATTAAATAACCAACCGGTTGATCGGCGACCAACAAGGCATTACATTCTATTGTACCCTTTTCAAGGTAACCAAGAATATTGCCTATAGAGGTAACAGGTGCTAACTTATTTTGGATACGCCAAGTAGCATCTATCGCAGAAAATCCTGTATATTTTACTTTCTTATTAAATGCGGGTATAAATTTTTCCTGCTCCATAGCCAAATATATACACTCGTAATGAACCGTATTTACGACCTTTGGAGAGTGAGTATTTACGATGACCTGGCGAAGTGGATTGTCTTCATCTACTGCATATTCAGTGTCAGTAACTATATCCTCCAACAAAGTTACCATTTCTTGTATTTTTTGCGGATTGATACCATTTTCAGGCTCCTCTAAACAAATAATACCGCTTCTTTCTGTATCTTCACGAATAATGGCTAAAGCTAAAAAACGTAATGTTCCATCAGACAACGATTGTGCCGGAAGTACCAATCCGTCTTTAAAACGAACCTGGAGTGTTAGCAAATCTCGCTTGTCATCCTTGTCTACAAATATTTCATCTACATTAGGAACAAGTCCTTTCAACTTATTGGTGATAAGTTGATATATATCTTTGTCTTTTTTCTCGTTATGTAAACGATACAAAGTTGCAGGCAAATTAAGTCCATTAGCCATTAA
>JAVBSQ010000022.1:0-14099 GCA_031556695.1 Bacteroidales bacterium
ATATATTATCCACGATGCGCGGAGATGACCAATTTGCGCTATTATGTACATCCTGCACCGCGCATTAGCTTCGCATTGCCTTATTTTCTACCGATATGCTCTCCCCAAAGGGAGAGAAAGACAACCTACCAACCATCTTTTACGCCTGATCCCCATTTGCGACATTGTAGTAGTCGTGAGAATATGGAAGTACATATTAGGCGAGTGAAAAAGACACTGCCTGAATTTGGGAAAGTAGGGATTTTATGTGTAACCGACAAGCAGTTTGGCCAAATGGGAATATTTGAAAATCGGCGAGTTGAACCAACACCTAAAATTCCACAACAGTTAGAATTATTCTAATGTAGGATGGCCTAAAATAAAAAAATGACGACTTTGATTTTAAAAAGTCGTCATTTCCTATATTGTAGATAACTTTGTAAGTTGTTGTTTTTTAATTTGAAAAGAGAGGGTATGTTCAAAGTTAGCTCAATATTTCAAATTTCGAAATCAAATCCCAACTACTTCGGAGGAACAGAAAAATATTGCAGAGTTCAAAGTTAGCTCAATATTTCAAATTTCGAAATCAAATCCCAACATTGTGCCATGCCGGGAACAAATACGCGGAAGTTCAAAGTTATCTCAATTTTTCAAAAATGCAATCGAATCACAACAATTCTCGGGAAGTATTGTAATGCCTGTACGTTCAAAGTTATCTCAAATTTTCAAAGAATAATAATAAGCAAAAATATTTTGAATCCCTGACGCAGCGCACGGAAAAGCCGTTGGAGCGGGTATCTCTGTTTCGGTTTACATCAGAATGATTATAGTTGAACTGCCTATCCCACGCGTTAGTACCATCGTAAACAGAGGAACTCCAAAAAATCGTGTTGATTCCACGATTGTTGAACTGCGAACCATTATTGTTACGATAGCCCGCCGGCACCACGCCCGTCATTGCGAGGAAGCCGAAGGCTAACGAAGCAAGCTCTCCGCTGCAAAAAAAAGTAGCCGATTTATTTAGCTGCAGCCCTCATGTGGACAGCAGCACTTCATTACCAATCTAATTGAAAATTAACTCTTAACCATTAATCATTAATCATTGTTTTTGGTTGGCTACCGGATTCAATATTGGCACGCTTGGTTTTGTCGTAACAGAACCAACTCCGGCCGAAAGAACGTTGCAGCAAGCTGCAAATTTCAAGATTTCAAAATTCCAAGATTCAAGAATACACTGTCGTTAATTTTTAAATTTTTGAATCATTGAATCATTAAATTGCTTTTTACTTGAAAAACACCATCCTGGTGCTGCAAATATACGCATTTTATTTGTTCAAGAATGCCGGTATCCGCGCGAGGGCCTGACTGTCGTGGCGGGCCGGCGTTGGCCGGTGGGAGGCAGCATACGACAGTCTTGACCTTTTTGGTTCTTTTTACGTCAAGGTAAAAAGAACGTAGTTGAATAAAAATATGTTTTTGGAAGAAAAAAAAGAAAAAATTGAATCCCTGACGCAGCGCACGGAAAAGCCGTTCGAACGGTTATTGTTGTTCCTGGCCGCCTGAGAGTTGCCGTTGTTGAACTCTCGGTTCCAAGCGTTAGTAACACTATAGACAGAGGAACTCCAAAAGTACGTGTTGATTCCACGATTGTAGAAACGGTCACCATTATTGTTACGAAGACCCGCCGGCACCACGGAGAACCTCCTGAACATCATTTAAGTGAACTAGTCCTGCGCTGAAAAAAGTAGCCGATTTATTCAACTGATACCCTCGTTCGGATAGCAGCACTTCATTACCATTAACAAGTGGAGAATTGAGAGTGGAAAGTTGAGAGTTATTGAGGCCTTTTAAACCTTTTAAACCTTGTACCCTTTACCTTTTCACCCTTTACCCTTGTAGTTTTATGGTTGACTACCGGATTCAATAGGGCACGCTTGGTTTTGTCGTAACAGAACCAACTCCGGCCGAAAGAACGCTTATTTTAACCTAAACAATACCCCCACACTTATCCCGGAAGTGAGAAACTCCGCACTGAAATTTGTCTCATTGCTACTCTGTCCGGAATCTTTATCTTTATGATTTATAGACTCAAACATCAATCCCTTACCTAATTCCAAAAATAAAGCTATCTTATCATGAAGTAAAAAGTTCAACCCGGGAGTAAGCATCACATCATAATGGGATAAGCTATACTCCTGTGAACCCTCCTTGCCGGAGCCCCAAGCCCCGTCCACCTCAAAGCGGGCATATAAAGCAAATTTTTCTGAAAGAGGAAAGTATTTTGTAGTACCAATAAATAATCCCCCGGAAGTAGATTTTGTATCTATGGAATAGATGTCTAAATTAATATTTTGAGCCTCATAATTGAATAGAGGGCCACCGTAAACAGACCAGGTGTCAGTAATATAAAACTCAGGGTAGATATTCATATCCAACGTATTGCTGCTCATTATTGATGTGCTTTTATGGTTGTAGCCGGCTGAACCGCCCAACCAAATTTGTCCCTTTTGGGCAAAAGCAAATGTGCTCATGAGAGCAAGAAGAGTGCTTAGTATAATTCTTTTCATAAAATATTTATTTACTCAAAAATAGATATTTAATTCCGGTTTTCCAACTTTTTACCCTACCTAAGTGTTATTATAATGAAGGAAATTATGAGAAGTTTATACAGCCGGTAACAACAACGACTTTATTTGTTATCTTTGTATGAATTAAATGTATGAACCTATGACAACACAACGAACAACAGACATTGCCTATTTTGCCGGAGGTTGCTTTTGGGGAGTGGAACACCTTTTGATGAAAGAACAGGGCGTTAAAAGTGTGGAGGTAGGATTTATGGGAGGCCGTACACCTCAACCTTCCTATGAGGAGGTTTATCAAGAGCTCACCGGTCATGCAGAAACGGTAAAGGTTACTTTTGATCCGGCTATGGTTAATTATGAAAAGTTAGCCAAATATTTTTTTGAAATCCATGATCCCACACACCTTAATCACCAAGGTCCTGATGTGGGAGAACGCTACCGTTCCGAGATATTTTATACTTCGGAGGAACAGAAAAATATTGCAGAGCACTTGGTTTCTAGCTTAAAATCAAAAGGTTATAAAATAGTAACAAAGGTTACGCCCGCTATGCCGTTCTATGCGGCGGAAGATTATCATCAGCATTATTACGAAAAAACCGGTAAAATGCCCTATTGCCACGTATATACCCCCCGATTTTAAATAAAAAAACCGGCCGGAAAGGTACCACGAACGAAAATAAATCTTATCTTTGAAAATGTCATTTTCTTAGGTAAGATTTTTTATTCATTTAATTTAACCGATTATGAAAACGTATTCAACCGATCACATTCGTAACGTGGTGCTGCTGGGTGGAACTCGCTCCGGCAAAACCACATTATCTGAGGCCATGCTGTTTGAAGGAAAAGTTATCGACCGCCGTGGGTCTGTGGAAACAAAAACAACAGTGAGCGACACTTCAGAAATAGAGCAGCTATACCAGCGCTCCGTTTACTCAACACCCTTATATGCGGAATTTATGGATCGGAAGCTCAATATTATTGATACTCCGGGCGCCGACGATTTTGTAGGCGGTGTGATTTCTGCATTCAAAGTAGCCGACGTAGGCTTAATGGTCATCAATGCACAACAAGGCGTTGAGGTTGGTACTGATATTTTTGCACGTTATGCTGAACGGCATAGTAAACCGCTTATTTTTGCCGTCAATCAACTTGATGCTGAAAAAGCCTCGTGGGATGACACGGTAGAAAGCCTTAAACAACACTTCGGCAGCCAAATTGCCCTGGTGCAATATCCCGTAAACCCCGGTACAGCATTCAATACCTTTATTGATGTGCTGACCATGAAAATGTACCGCTTTAAAGATGAAAACGGTACACGTGAAGATTTACCTATTCCCGCCGAAGAAGAAGCCCGTGCTAACGAATTGCATAAAGCTCTGGTAGAAGTGGCTGCCGAGCATGACGAAAGCCTTATGGAGCTTTTCTTTGAAAAAGGGAATCTTACTGAAGATGAAATACGCCAAGGCTTGCGCGCAGGACTGGTACACCGTCAGGTGATGCCCGTATTCTGTGTATCAGCTAAAAAAGATATAGGTACAAAGCGTTTGATGGAGTTTATTATCAACGTAGCACCCTCACCCGAAAAAGCCCGCGACTACAAAACAATTACCGACGAGCTGGTGCCTTGCGATGCCAATGGAGCTCCCTCTATATTTATTTTTAAAACCGTACTTGAGCCTCACATGGGCGAAGTATCATACTTCCGCGTAATGTCCGGTAAAATTTCAGAAGGAATGGACCTTACCAATGCTGCTAACGGCACTAAAGAGCGCCTTACCGGCATATTTGCCGTAGCCGGTAAAAAACGCGAGAAAGTAACAGAAATGTTGGCCGGAGATATAGGCTGTACGGTGAAATTGAAAAATACAAAAACCAATCAAACCCTTAATGGTGGCGGAAAAGAATGGCAGTTTCACACCATTAAATTCCCTGCCGCTAAGTTTCGCACTGCTATTAAAGCCAAGCTGGAAAAAGATGAAGAAAAACTAGGTGAAATTTTACACCGTGCGCACGCCGAAGACCCTACCATTATGGTAGAATACTCAAAAGAATTGAAGCAAACAATTTTGAGCGGACAGGGTGAACACCACATCAACACCTTGAAATGGCAGTTGAATAATATTTATAAAATAGAAGTAGACTTCCTTCCTCCCCGCATCCCTTACCGCGAAACTATTACCAAGGTGGCTGCGGCCGACTATCGCCACAAGAAACAATCCGGTGGCTCCGGACAATTCGGAGAAGTGCACCTGATTATTGAACCTTACGTGGAAGGTGCACCCGAAAACAATAAATTCAAAATTGACGGACAGGAAAAAGTATTGAACCTAAAAGGAAAGGAAGAGCATCTTCTTGATTGGGGTGGTAAGATTGTTTACTACAATTGTATTGTGGGTGGTTCTATTGATGCCCGCTTCATGCCCGCTATCTTGAAAGGTATAATGGAAAAAATGGAAGAAGGCCCCCTTACCGGTTCCTATGCCCGCGATATCAAAGTGTATGTTTACGACGGTAAAATGCACCCCGTTGACTCTAATGAACTTTCCTTTAAATTGGCAGGCCGCAACGCTTTCAAAGAAGCGTTCAAGAAAGCAGGGCCCAAGATTATGGAGCCCGTGTATGCACTGGAAGTGATGGTGCCCGGTGATGCTATGGGTGATGTGATGAGCGACCTGCAGAACCGCCGTGCCATTATTGAAGGCATGAGCAGTGTGAAAGGCTTTGAAGTGTTGAAAGCCCGCGTTCCATTAGCTGAAATGAATAAATATTCTACCTCGTTGAGCTCTTTATCTTCCGGACGTGCCTCCTTCACCATGGAGTTGGCCGACTACCAGCAAGTGCCCGCCGAAGTGCAGGATAAGCTGCTGAAAGATTACGAAACACACGCTAACGACAAAGATGAATAATAGAAAAGCGGCATTTCAAATGCCGCTTTTTTTATTTTATACTATCACAACCCATATACTTCTGTAGGACTTCGGGCACTTTAATGCCTTCCGGTGTTTGATAATTTTCTAATAATGCTGCTAAAATGCGAGGAAGTGCCAGTGAACTGCCGTTGAGGGTATGCGCCAGTTGTGTCTTCTTATTCTCATCGCGGTAGCGCAGTTTTAGGCGATTGGCCTGGAATGATTCAAAGTTGGACACAGAGCTTACCTCCAGCCAACGCTCTTGCGCGGCAGAATATACTTCAAAATCATAGGTAAGCGCAGAGGTGAAACTCATATCTCCACCACAGAGGCGTAGTATGCGGTAGGGGAGCCCCAAGCTCTTTACAATATCTTCTACATGTGCCACCATACCGTCCAGCGCAGCATAAGAATTTTCAGGTAATTGCAGTTGTACAATTTCTACCTTGTCGAATTGGTGCAAGCGATTAAGGCCGCGTACATCTTTCCCGTAAGAACCTGCCTCGCGGCGGAAACAAGGCGTATAAGCCGTTAGTTTTACAGGGAAGTCCGAAGAATTCAAAATAACATCACGGTAAATATTTGTCACCGGCACTTCCGCTGTAGGAATCAAGTAAAAATTGTCCGCCGTGGCGTGGTACATCTGTCCCTCCTTGTCGGGTAGTTGTCCCGTGCCAAAGCCCGAAGCCTCATTCACCATCAGCGGAGGTTGTACCTCAAGGTAGCCGGCGGAGGTGTTTTTGTCGAGAAAATAAGTGATTAAAGCGCGTTGCAGCTTAGCACCTGCGCCTTTATATACCGGGAATCCCGCTCCGGTGAGCTTTACGCCCAAATCAAAGTCGATGATGTCGTATTTTTTGGCCAGCTCCCAGTGGGGTAAGGCTTGCGTTAATGCAGGCTTGCTGCCACCTTCGCGTACAATTACATTCTCTTCCGGCGTACGGCCTTTGGGCACTATTTCATGGGGCAAATTCGGTAATAATACAATAGTGTCATTTAGCTTTTTTTCTATCTCCGATAACTCTTGTTCCCATATTTTTGATTGCTCTTTTAGCGTAGCTGTTTTCTGTTTGGTGGCCTCGGCCTCTTCTTTTTTGCCTTGCTGCATTAAAGCTCCAATTTGTTTAGCTGTAGCATTTTGTTCGGCTAAATTGCTATCCAACTTGGTTTGTATAGCCTTACGGTCATCATCTAAAGCTATAACTTGCTCAATAATAGCTTTGGCATCAAAGTTTTTGATGGCCAGGCGTTCAATGACGAAGGCGGTTTGTTCCCGAAGGATTTTGAGAGTTAACATATTGTTTTATACTAATTACCTGCAAAATTAATGATTTTTTTGGAAGTGGCACGATATTTGTACTATCATATTTGTAAACAATTTTAATCGATATGAAACGTTCAATATTTACTTTTGGCTTTTTGATAGCCGCGGTAACACTAATAAATGCTCAAACAATAAAAAACAACAATATCATGAAACACGAATTACCTCAATTAAAGTATGCATTGGATGCTTTGGCTCCAACCATAAGTAAAGAAACAATGGAATATCACTGGGGCAAGCATTTGCAGGCCTATGTGAATAATCTTAATAACCTTATAGCAGGTACAAAATTTGAGAATGCGTCTCTGGATCAGGTGGTAAGAGAATCAGATGGCGCGTTATTTAATAATGCCGGTCAGGTGTGGAATCATACTTTCTATTTTGACACTTTCTCTCCCGCACCCAAAAAAGCCCCGGAGGGAGCATTGTTGGAAGTCATCAATAAGCAATTTGGTTCTTTAGATGCATTTAAAGAACAGTTTAATAAAACAGCGGTGGCTTTATTCGGGTCGGGTTGGACCTGGCTGGTGAAAAAAGAAGACGGCAGTTTAATTATAACTCAAGAACCTAATGCTGGTAACCCTTTACACAGTGGCAGTGGTGTAGCGCTTATTGGTGCTGACGTATGGGAACATGCATATTATATAGATTATCGCAATCGTCGTGCCGACCACCTCACAGCTTTTTGGAATATTATAGACTGGGGCGTAGTGGAACAACGGTTTGCTACAAAATAAAATTAGATAAATGATTTCGACAATTTTTTGATGGAAAAAGCCCGTTACATTAATTTGCAACGGGCTTCCTTATGTATTATTGACTTTTTTCTCTAGTCTAATAGTCTCTTGTCTCTTAGACCGGGCTTATGCTTGTGGCATTACCGAAACATAAGAGCGGTTGTCTCTTTTTTTGCGGAAAGCTACTACACCGTTGGTCAGTGCAAATAGAGTATGGTCTTTACCAATACCTACATTTTAACCAGGGTAGTGTCCAGTGCCACGTTGACGAACACTAATGTTGCCGGCTTTTACTACTTGTCCACCGAACAATTTAACTCCAAGTCGTTTACTATGTGATTCGCGTCCATTCTTCGAACTACCGACGCCTTTTTTATGTGCCATATCTTAAAAATTCAGATTTACAGATTAATAAAATAAAAAATTTCAAATTAAGCGATGCTGTCAATTTGAATTTGAGTCATGCTTTGACGGTGTCCGTTTTTCTTTTGATAACCTTTACGGCGTTTCTTTTTGAAAACGATCACTTTGTCGCCTTGCACGTGTTTTAAAATGGTAGCGTTAACAGCAGCACCGCTAATTACAGGGTTGCCAAGGCTAATTTTACCATCTTCATCTTTAAGGAACACTTTGTCAAAAGTAACTTTTGATCCTTCTTCTCCTTGCAGGCGGTGAACATAAAGTGTTCTTCCTGCTTCTACTTTGAACTGAAATCCTGCAATATCTACAATTGCGTACATAAATTTGTATTTTTTAGGTCCCGACAGTAAGCGGTTGACATTTATAATCAACTCTTTATCTCTAGCTTAGATGCCATAATTATTTAATTTTCCGTAAAAAACGGGCTACAAAAGTAGTGAATTTTATTTATTCTACAAATTTTTTCAACATTTTATCCATAATATCGTATCTTTGTGCGCATATAATGGCTAATAGATATAACATTATGAATACCAAATTTTTGATGATCGTTTCCGCAGGACTTTTTTTAACTTCCTGCGTGTCAATGAACAAACATAGAGCTTTGGAGGCTGATTACCAAGTAGTATCAGGGCAACGAGCTGCCTTAAATGACGAAGTAAACGCCTTAGGGCGTGAAAATGCCACGTTGAAATCCCGCCTTCGTGATTTAGAGGCGCAAATGATTGATATACAGAATTTAACAAAAGAAAGGGGTGAGCTACAGCAGGAGTTGAAAGAGGTGAAGGCAATGCTGGAGAAGACAAGGGTAGACCGGATGAAGGAAACGACGGGAATGTCTCAACAAATAGCAGATGATCAGGAGGCTTTGCTGAAAAAAGAAGATGAATTGTTGGAACGCATGAATCAAATTCAGAAAATGCGTGAAGAAATGGAAGCTCGCAATACCCGTTTGGCTGAACTGGAAGCTATTTTAGCACGTAAAGATTCAGCCGTGAATGCTTTGAAAGCTAAGGTTAGCGATGCCTTATTGGGCTTTGAAGGAAAAGGGCTCACCGTGATCCAAAAGAACGGAAAGGTATTTGTTTCCATGGAAGATAAGCTCCTCTTCAAATCCGGCAGCTATGAAATAGATCCTAAAGGCGCCGAAGCCATTAACGAGTTGTCTAAAGTCTTGGCTAAAAACATTGATATTAATATAATGGTAGAAGGTCATACTGATGATGTGCCTTACCGTAACAGCCAGTCAGCCGATCTGAAAGATAACTGGGACCTGAGCGTGAAGCGTGCTACCACAGTGGTACGTACCTTGCTGAAAAACACCGGTGT
Source organism: Bacteroidales bacterium (assembly GCA_031556695.1). Classification (GTDB taxonomy): domain Bacteria; phylum Bacteroidota; class Bacteroidia; order Bacteroidales; family UBA932; genus UBA932. The sequence continues at coordinate 9,284 of JAVBSQ010000022.1, forward strand.
TGACCCAAAGAGAATAGTGGCGGCCGGACATTCGGAATATATGCCCCTTGATCCGAACAAGACTACAGCAGCTCGTCAGAAGAATCGCCGTACTGAAATTATTCTCACGCCAAAACTCGACGAACTTCTAAGTGTCCTCGAGTCTAATTAAGAAATTTGTAGAGCTAAAAACTCGTAATTCGTAATTTTTAATTCGAAATTAATTCGTGGATTCACCTTTTATATTCACCCAACCTGTTATTGGCGATAGTTTTATTGGCCGCAAGGAAGAACTAACCTGGTTAGCGGCTAACTTGTCTAACGGACAGCACACGGTGCTTATTGCACCTCCCTTGTACGGCAAACAGTCCCTATTGACCAATGCCTTAATACAGGCACAGAAACAGCAAGTATTCAAGTATTGCGTACTACAACTTTTTAATGTACGTGATGAAATCTCTTTTTATACTACATTGGCCAACGGGTTATTTAGAGCTATTTGCGACACCAGCGAAGAATGGGAGACAGCGGTAGAGCTGTTGTTGCCACGTACCCGCCCTTTGGTTGAAATTAGCGATAATAAGCAACAAGCCGTTTCATTATTGTTTAATGAAACAATGCTATTGGAGTGTAGCGACGAAGTATTACACTTGACTGAACGTTTGGCCGAATGGAAAAATATACGCTTGGTGTTGGGTATACATGATTTTCAAAACATAGAAAATTTTGATCAGAGTCCGGTGTTTCAAAAGAAACTGGCTGCTGCATGGAAACAACACGAGCAAGTAACGTATATTTTCTGTGGCAGCAGGAAGAATGGAATGGTAGCAATATTTTCCGCAAAAAAACCTTTTCATAAATTTGGCGAAGTTATTTATTTGAGCGGTTTGGAAGAAAAATTGACCATTGACCACATGATAAAATCTTTCTCTAAAAGCGGAAGGGTGATAGGTAAAGAATTTGCAGAAAAGGTTTTCCGGAAAGTTTCCGGATATCCTTATTATGTGCAGCTTTTGGCTCATCTCACCTGGTTGAATACCCGCGGTTTTGTGATAGAGGGAGTCGTAGAGAAATCCATAGAAGACCTTTATGATTTTAATGAACGTATCTTCCGTTGGATTACAGATACGCTGAGCGAATCGCAAATAAACTACCTGCGCGCCATGATTGAAGGGGTAGACAGGTTTAGCTCCAAAGAAACACTGGAACTTTACAAGTTACATTCTTCCGCCAACGTAGCGCGTGTGCGCGAGGCATTGGCGACAAAAGAAATATTGGAGTTTGGCAAAAATAATAAACCCTCCTTCCTTGATCCTGTGTTTGAAATGTGGTTCAAGAATAGGTATATGAATAGCTAGGGATAAGAGACTAAGAGATGAGAGATAAGAGACAAGAGACAGAAAAGCGGCGGATTGTGGTGGGGGTGACGGGAGCGAGTGGTGCTGTGTATGCGCAGCGTTTGTTACATAAACTATCTGTGTTGCCTGATGTTGAGGTTGCCTTGGTTTTTACCGAGAATGCAAAACAGGTTTTTCGTTATGAATTGGGTGATATTGCCTTTGATACACTTGCTTTCCGGCAGTATGATAACACTGATTTTTTTGCTCCTTTTGCCTCCGGCTCCTCTACTTTTGACACACTTATTGTTGTCCCCTGCAGCATGGGTGCTTTGGCGCGCATAGCAACAGGACTGGCGTCCGACCTTATTAGCCGTACGGCCGATGTGATGCTCAAAGAGTGTCGTTGCCTAATTGTCGTGCCCCGTGAAACACCTTACAACTTGATACACCTGCGCAACATGGCGCAAGTCACCGAAGCCGGTGGTATAATTTGTCCCGCCAATCCGTCCTTCTACAGTAAACCTGCGACTCTTGAGGCTTTGGTGGACACAGTGGTTGACCGTATATTGACTTTAGCCGGATTGCCGGTTGAGGGGTATAGGTGGGGTGGCTAATTGTAAATGTGCAATTTATTAAACACTTAATCCTTTCTCGATATCCTCAATAGATGGAAACGATGATTTAAAATTTTCTGGCAGCGATTTTGAAAACGTGTATTCTGAGATACCTATTGGCTGACTGCTACTTTCCAGAGAATATTGTACATCAATATTATTTTTTGTTTTACAAATTAGTAAGCCAATTGTTGGGTTATCAATATCTTTTTTCAGTTGGTGATTGATGGCCGCAATATAGTACCCTAATTTCCCGGCATATTCCGGTTCAAATTCTCCGGTTTTCAATTCTATTACCACATAACAGCGTAGCTCCAAGTTATAGAACAGTAAATCTATATTTCGTTCTTTAGTCCCCACCTTTATAGGATATTGCCTGCCTATGTATGCAAAGCCATTCCCTAATTCCAGTAAAAATTTTGTAATATTTTCAATTAATGCATCTTCTAGCTCTTTCTCTTTGTAGCTTTCTGAAAGTGATAGAAAATCAAAATTATAAGGGTCTTTCAGTGTCTCTTTTACCAGATCACTATGGATGTCCGGCAATAAACGATCAAAATTATTGAGTGCTTTGCCTTGGCTTTCATATAAATCTGTTTCAATGAAATTCATTAATACAGCTCTGCTCCACCCGTTTTTAATGATCTTTTGAACATAAAACAAGGCTTCAGAGGGGGATTTGCACTTATCAATAATACACATCTGATGACCCCATGGGATTGAGAATATAGGGGAGTTTTTAAATTCGTCAGCAACTTGCTGACGAATTATATATTTCTTATTTCCAGATACTTGATCGTTTTTTGAATAGAACTGATAAAAATATTTACAGTATTTTAAATTTGTGGCTGAAAATCCCTGCATATTAGGAAACTCAGCTTTTAATTCTGTACTGAGCTTTTTGTAGAAACCACTACCCCATGTAGCGTCCATTTGACGAATTACTATATCTCGTCCTAAATCCCAATATAGGCGTAACATTTCGTCATTCACTTTTATCATTGCCTTTACTTGGCTCTGGCGAATACGTAGTTTCAGGTCTACAAACCATTGTTTGAAATCCGGATTTTTTGTTAAATCTGTTCTTGAAGTGCTAGTATGATTAATCATAAGAGTGATGGATAAATAATTTTCAAGACAAAGATAATTATTATTTTTGTCTTGAAATATATTTCCAGTCCTTCTTTTTATTTTAATAAAACAACTCCCCAATTATCGAGTCCGACAAAAAGAAATGCTCTCCGGGAATATGAAAAATATTGCTGGTTTGAATGAGTTTTCCGCTTTGCAATAACGACTGGGTTTCCCGTAACAAATATTTTGCAAACCGTTCTCCAAAATTACTCCGGATATAATCTATGTTGACCCCTTTTGCCGTGCGCAGTCCCGTGAGCAGATACTCATTGTAGCGCATCTCCGGTGTGAGTTCTTCACGCTCAAAAAATGTAGCTCCGCTTTGCAAAGCTTCCATATATTGCCTATTGTTGGCTACATTCCACTGCCGGCTTTTCCCATCAAAGGAGTGCGCCGAGGGGCCTATGCCTATGTAAGGCTGCTGCAGCCAGTAGTTACTGTTGTGCACCGCCTGCATACCCGGCCGTGCAAAGTTGGATACCTCATAGTGTTCATAGCCCGCTTGGGCCAGCGTGGTATGTAGCTGCAAGAACTGTTGTTCACTCTCTTCTTCATCTATAGGTTTTAATAAACCTTTTTCCAATTGTTTGCCTAAAACAGTACGCGGTTCAATGGTCAAGTGGTAGGCGGAGATGTGCGGCACATCAAGCCTTAAGGCTTGATCCAGCGTGCGCGCCCACTCCTCACTCCTAAGTTGAGGCAGTCCGTAAATCAGGTCAACGGTGATATTTTTCAACCCTGCCTGCTGTGCGCGCCGCACGCTGTCCGCCGCTTGCGCGGCGGTGTGCCGCCTGTTCATCCAGCGCAGGTGCTCGTTATTGAACGACTGTATGCCTATGCTCAGGCGGTTCACGCCTATATTTACCAGTCCCTCTAAATATTGCGGTGTGAGGTCGTCGGGATTGGCCTCTACGGTGAATTCAACAAATTCTTTTACATTAAAAATTGCTTTGGCCTTCTCGGCCAGTACGCTCAGCTCTTGAGGAGAATACACCGTAGGGGTGCCTCCTCCGAAATATAAGGTAGACGGCTCATCACTAAATACTTCTAAATAATTCTTGCGTAATTCTATTTCTTTTTCAAGACTTTGCAGCATAGCGGTTTTATTTATCTGTGAAACAGAAAAGTAAAAGTCACAGTAGGCACAAAGCTGCTTACAAAAAGGAATATGTATATAAATGCCTTTCAATGAAATGCTTTCTTATAATTTGATACAAAAGTAGCCTATTTTCTCTAAAAATCATTATCTTTGCGCCAAATTAAATAGTAATTTATGAAAAGATATACCCTTTCATTCCTTTTCTCTCTTTTTACTCTGGTTCTTTCAGCACAACCATCACTGCCCGCCAGTTGGACGGTAAAGCAACAATCCGGACAAAAGGGCGAGATAGAGCTTTTATTTACTGCTACTATAGATGCCAACTGGTATATGTACAGTACTGAAGCCGTAGATGGGCCGGTACCTACTTCCATAGCATTTGTATCTTCCAGCGACTATGCCACTGTTGGTACGCTTACTGAATTGAGCACATCAAAACAAAAACATGACGAAGCTTTTGGTGTTGACGTTAAAGTGTTTTATGGCACTGCTTCTTTTTCACAGAAAATAAAACCGCAAACTGATGAAAATTTTGTAATTCACGGTACCATTACCTTCCAATGCTGTAGCGGAACTTCCTGCACTTTCGGAGAAGAAGAATTTGAAATAGCTGTCACAGGTGTAGCTGGTGCTGTTGTTGCCGAAGCAGA
>JAVBSQ010000040.1:0-8624 GCA_031556695.1 Bacteroidales bacterium
TTTAACACGAATGCCCATACTACGGGCATAAGCATCACCCAGCATCAGCACATCAAGTTTTTTAATTGTTAGAATGGCTGCTAATAAGCCGAAGAAAATAGCGGGCAACATCAACATTAGTTGTCCGGACGAGATAGCGCTAAAACTACCCATAGTCCATAGTACGTATGTTTTGAGAGCATTTGCCTCACTGAAATATTGCATCAGGGCGATGTGGGCCGATACTGCACCACCCACCATAATACCCATCACCAGCATGGACATGGTATCACGCAAGCGCAGCGACACAGAGGTGATCACCGCCAGCATTATAAAAGCGCCTACCCAACCGGCAAGAGCTACACCTAAATTCTGTACCCAAAGTACGGAGGAAAGGCCAAAGAAGCTTGTACCCATTATAAACAAAGCCACGCCGAAACCGGAACCGGAACTGATACCGAGCACATATGGATCGGCCAAGGGATTTCGAAAAATAGTTTGCATCTGCAAACCGCTAACAGACAGAGCCATACCGGCCATCACGGCAGCCAATGCTTTGGGCAGTCGAAAATTCAACACTAAGGCTTTCACTCCTTCGGGCACATCAGCGCCACCAAAGAGGGAGTTCCACACATCAGCAAAAGGCAGAAATACCGCCCCTGTTAATAGATCTGCAGCAAACAAGAGCAGCAAAGCTACACTTAAACCAGTGTACCACAAGATATTTTTAATTGATTTATTTTCCATATTTAATATGCAAAGTTAAAAAAAATATTGTATATTCGTGGTTTGATATGCGATTTTAATAATTACAAACAATAAGACCATGAGAAAGAAGATTGTAGCGGGTAACTGGAAGATGAACACCACTTATACCGAAGGTGAGGCATTAGTGAAAGAAATTGCAGCTAAAATTAAAGAGGTACCTGCAGGTGTGAGCCTTATTGTTGCTCCCCCGTTTACCCATCTTTGCTGCCTGACCGGACCGCTGCGCGAAGCAGGCATTGGCATATCTGCTCAAAATTGTGCTAACAAAGAGTCGGGCGCCTACACCGGAGAAGTATCAGCTGCCATGTTGGCTTCCATAGGCGTTAATTACTGTATCATAGGCCATTCGGAACGCCGTGAATATTATGGTGAAACCAACGCTATCTTACTGGAAAAAGTAAAATTAGCCTTCCAACACCAACTCACCCCTATTTTTTGTATAGGTGAACGCCTCGAAGAACGTGAAAGCAACAAGCATTTTGAGGTGGTGAGCGAACAGTTGACAACGGTGGTATGTGAATTATCCGGCAGTGACTTTGAAAAAATAATTATCGCTTACGAACCGGTATGGGCAATAGGCACGGGTAAAACAGCCACTGCTGAGCAGGCACAAGAGATGCATGCACATATCCGCGAAGTATTACGTAAAAAATTCGGCACGGCAGCAGAAAATACGCCTATCTTATACGGCGGGAGCTGTAAGCCTTCCAACGCCGCTGAAATTTTCGGTAAACCTGACGTGGACGGTGGACTGATTGGCGGCGCCGCCCTCAAAGCCGAGGACTTTATTGGCATAGCGAAGGCATTTTAATGAACTACATAGAATTACAAATAAACCTCACCCCCTACTCTACGGAACTGAGCGAGTTGCTAACGGCAGAACTGGGCGAAGCCGGCTTTGAAAGTTTTGTAGACACAGAAACGGGCTTGAATGCTTACATTCCGGTGGACGATTACAAGGAAAACATTGTTAAGGTGTTGTTCCATCAGTATGATAAAATGGCGGCGATAAGTTATACTCCTCAATTTATTCCGGAACAAAACTGGAATGCAGTGTGGGAGTCGAACTTCGACCCTATTGTGGTGGACGGCATTTGTACCATTCGTGCCCCTTTTCACAAAAATCTTCCCAAAACAGCTATCAACATTGTCATGGAGCCAAAGATGGCTTTCGGCACGGGACACCATGATACAACCTACCTGATGGCAGAGGCTCTGCTTCATTTTCCGGTAAAAGATCTGCAAGTGCTGGATATGGGTTGCGGTACAGGTATATTAGCAATGATAGCTGCCAAGCGGGGTGCAAAGAAATTTGTTGATGCTATTGATATTGATGTGTGGTCTAAGAACAGCACGTTGGAGAACGCCAAACGTAACCGCGTAGGGCAGAAAATAAGAGCTATTTTGGGTGATGCGGCACTGATCCAGCGCCATAAATACGATCTTATTTTGGCCAATATCAACCGTAATATTTTACTGGAGGATATGGGCACTTATGCTACAGGACTGAAGCCCAACGGCACTTTGATGGTGAGTGGTATTTTCACTACGGACCTGCCCGACATCATTGCCGCAGCAGAAAAAGAAGGTTTGCGACAGGTAGCCCAAAAGTCGCGTAACAATTGGGCTATGGCGCAATTTATTTCATGATTTCTGTAAGCCACATCTCCAGCGTATTCACGTAAAGATCCTTGGCTACTACTCTTTTATCCTTATCCAAGATATACATGGTAGGAATGGCATGTACATCATATAAATCATAAACACCGGCAGAGCTATTGGTATCGGGATCCCACACGTTTATCCAGTCGGTCATTTTCTTATCCCAAATGTAAGGCACCCAATCTTCGCGTTTGTGGTCATCATACACAGCATATACCTGCAGGCCTTTGGCTTTATATTTTTGATATAAGGCATGCACCTCCGGTGTTACTATAGCACAAGTGTGGCATAAAGGATTGAAGAAGTAGAGCACGGTATACGGAGCCTGCACATCATGAAGAGCTATAGTGTTGCCGGTGGGGTCTTGCAATTTCAAATCGGCGGCTATGCTGCCTACAGGATTTAACTTTGATTTAGCTATTTGGTCGGCTATCTTGGCCACCTTGGCAGAGTCTTTCCATATCTCGGGACGTTCCACCACATAACGCTCTCCGATGTGGATAGCAATATCATTCAATTCCGGATAAGGGGCATCTTTAAACATTTGTGACAGTTGAGTCACGGTATATTTATACACCTCATCATTGGCTTCAGAGCGTTGAATAAGATTATCCGCACGCATCTCCACTTCGGGGTCGTTAGGCCTTACTACCCGCATAAAATAAGTACTTAGCGCATTCCGGTAAAAAGGCATGCGAAGAATGTAGGGCGACGAGAAATCAAACTTATCAAAGAAATGGTCTTTGACAAAACGATAATAGTAGTCTTGCTCCAAGGAATCAAGGTTCGCCACGGGATAAGCAGGAGGCGTGAAAGGCTCCGGCTCAGGATCATTCATATTAGCTATAAACATGGCAAATAATTTGCCGTTATAGCCTTGTTTAATTTCAGCCCATTTAGCCTTCACTTCGGTGAACAACTGCTCCATTTGTGCACTGATAGAAGCCGCAGAGTCGGGGCGCTGCATATAGCGTTGCATACGTTCCTGGAGCTGTTGGCGGCGCAGTTGCTTTTGAGTCATAAAACGAACATAGTCGGCCAAAGCTTCATTTTCCGGTGAACCGTCAAAATGAGCAGAACCCAATCCCTCCACCAGAGCATAACTTATTTTAAAATGTTGGGGCGCACCTTCAGAGATAAAAAAGTCTATGGCTTTTTCATCTTTGCCCCCCATATTTAAGCTATACATACCCACCGCTAAAAGCTGTTCCTTTGCAAATACTGCTTTTCCATCAAGGCCGACAGTAGTAATATCCACCTCATTTTTTCCAATCCCTTCATAAGCTTGCAAAAACAAGCTGTCACCGGATTGAGCACCATGCAACAGTACTTCTATCTGATATCCTTCTTTTGCCTTGCCTGCTTTTTTCTTTTGAGCTTCCGCCGGCTGAAGACCTACAAACAGCACAGCCAACAATAAGACAACTATTTTTTTCATAAAATTCAATTATTTTCTTTTTTTGTAGCAAATTAACCTACAAATATATACTTTTGTGGCGAATCTATCAAAAATATTATGTTGCGCTTAAAGTTATATAACACTCTAATCTTCACCTTTTTATTTGCAAGTAGCTATACAATTGTCGCTCAACCTGTTAAAACAAGCAGAGTGGAATACATAGAAAAATATAAATTTCTTGCTATCAGACAAATGAAGCTATCCGGCATTCCTGCCAGCATTATTATGGCGCAGGCTTGCTTAGAGTCAGATAACGGCAATAGCCGGTTGGCGGTGGAGGCTAACAATCACTTTGGCATCAAATGTCAAAGATCATGGACAGGTCCCAGCATCCGCCATGATGACGATGCCTTGCAGGAGTGCTTTCGCAAGTATGAAACACCGGAAGGCTCATTTACAGACCATTCTGATTTTTTGCGTTACCGCGACCGTTATGCTTTCCTCTTTAACTTTCCGATAGATGATTATAAAGCTTGGGCAGTAGGATTGAAGAAAGCCGGTTATGCCACTAATCCGCAATATGCAGAACTACTGATTAAGATAATAGAAGACAACAAGCTATACGATATAGACAAGACACCGGAAATCATAAAGCTAGCTACCCCCACCCAAATAGAACAAGCCCAAACCGTTGACATTGACCATTATAGCATAACAATTGGACGCAAACGATTCAAACGCAACGGAGTGCAATATGTATTGGCTCGTAATAATGACAGTTATGAGAATATTGCCATAGACGTTGATTTGTCGGAAAAGCGAGTGCGTGGATACAATGATAACACCGTGAAGGGCAGCGAGCCTGCGGCGGGTGACGTGGTATATATTGAGTCAAAACAGGTAAAAACGACAGAAAAATTGCCCTTGCATATTGCTGAAGAAGGTGACACGATGTTAGGTATCTCCCAACGTTATGCTATAAAATTAAAATATCTGTACAAATATAACCGTATGAAAGCGGGGCAGGAGCCTGAGGCGGGACAAGAAATATATCTTCGGGAGAAAAAATTTGCACATTAAAAAAATTTGTTTACCTTTGCACCCTCGTTCTAAAAAACGATTGTGATTGCGGCCGATTCGCTAGCTCAGCTGGTAGAGCACAACACTTTTAATGTTGGGGTCCCGGGTTCGAGCCCCGGGCGGATCACAAATAAAAAAGCCTCCGAAATTCGGAGGCTTTTTTATTTTAAACTTACTGTCACAAATATAAGATCACTGTAAAAAAGAACACCTGCCCTCCGCCACCACAACCACGAGACGGCAGAGGATTAGGTTAACAGGTGTTCAACACAATAAAAAAGCGGATTAATCTTCCGCCGAGCCAAGGTATCGTCAAACACCACACACACGCAGAAAACAATCCACTTCGGACTATTCTCATGGTGTTTCGTATGATTATAAATTTGACGATTTTAGCTCGGAAACAACCGACTTGTTATTACAATAAAGAACTTACCACAAAGTTAAGCCATTTCTTTAAAACTTATTTCTCTGTGCAGAAAATTAATTTACAACAGTATCATTTAATAACCAAGAGTTTAATATAAGGCCTTAATCGAAATAAATTAAACCTGATTATCGATGTAGTTCAACTAAATATACGCTAAATAATTATCCTTACTAATAACATTAAACTGCGCCTTGGAGTACGTTTCCATAAAGATGGCCGGCGCCTTAGGCTGCTTGCCGCCCCACTTCAATTCAAAAGCATTTAGCGTACTGGTGCCTTCTTCTATTAAATCTATTTCTTGCCGGTCATAGGTGCGCCAAAAATAAAAATCACGTTTCAAGCCCTCATTGTGATTCATTTTCACACGTTCTCCAATCAAGTAGTTTTCCCATAACTCGCCAACATCAAACCGTAATGCCAATGGCTGAAAGTTGCCTACAATGGCGTTACGTATACCGTTGTCGTAAAAATACCACTTGCCCGCCTTCACCACCTCCTTGCGTAAATTGCGCGCATAAGCACCCAAACGGTATACTACAAAAACCTTAGATAAGAGATCTAGATATTTTTCTACCGTATTTTTACTCATCCCCAACGCCCGTCCCAACTCATCGTAAGACACTTCTTTCCCTACCTGAAAAGCGATAAGGCGCAACAAATCGCGCATTTTCCCGGAATTTTTAATCCCGTCAATAGCCAAAATATCTTTTAATAAATACGCATCAACAATATCCCGCAGGTAGTCCGTTTTCTCTTGAAAGCTTTTGATATTGATCACCTCGGGATAAGTGCCATATATCATTCGCTCTTCTAAATTCTGCCTGGTTTCCAAAGCGGTTTCCACCTGCGCTATTTCTTTTTGTGAGAAGGGATTGAGTTGAAACTGTGTACTCCGCCCTACCAATGGCTCTCCGGCCTTATTGAGCAAGTCAAATGATGATGAGCCGCTGGCAATGACCGCCACACCTTCCACCTCGTCCAATATAAGCTTCAGTTTAGCTCCAATATCCGGAATGTTTTGTGCTTCATCAATGGCCAATAAGCCAATGCCGTTCAATAAACGACGATAGTTAGCTATGGAACGGTCTTCCAATAATGCTAAAGCATCATTATCTTCACCGTTAAGCCACAGGGTTTTACCTTGAAAATCATTGACTAGTTGACGCATAAGCACTGTTTTACCCACACGCCGTGCACCAAAAATCAGTACTGCTTTATTGGGCTTTATTCGCCCCATAATTCTAGGTTGTAAAAGTCTTGTAATGTCACTCATAGTAAACTATTTTCGACAAAGATAGTAAAAATTGTCAATTGATTGACAATTTTTATGTAAATTTCGTCAATGTAATGACAATTTTTACGTAAATTTAGTCAATTAAAACAGTAAGTGCAATAAAATAAGGCCATTAAGAAAAATACTCTTAATGACCTTATTTTATTATTTATTTAGGAGATGTTCTAGTGGCAGCCGCTGCAACCACCACCACAGTCGCCACCGCAGTCCGATGCTGCACGTTCACCGTACAAACCGTTCATCATTTCTTCTTCAGTTGCTTCACGTACCGCTTCTACTTTGCCTTTAAAGTGCAGGTCTTCGCCGGCCAAGGGGTGATTAAAGTCCATAACCACCACATCTTCGCGTATTTCTTCAATAGTACCGTTCAAACGGTTGCCTTGTGCGTCAGACATGGGCAATACGTTGCCAAGGGTCAATAAACCCTCTTCAATCTTACCTTCTACCTCGAAAATATGTTTGGGCAACTCTACTATAGCATCGGGATTGGTGTCACCATAAGCTTCTTCGGCGGTCAGGCTGAATTCAAAAGTGTCACCTATATTCTTACCTTCAATATTTGATTCAAATTTAGGTAACAGGTAACCTGAACCGAAAATAAACTGCATGGGTTTATCTGCGGTAACTGTTTCAATTACATCACCATCAACTTTCAGCTCGTAGCTGAGCGATATCACTTTGTTTGTTTCTACTTTCATTATTATGTTTTTAAAATATCACACAAAGGTAAGAATTAAATTCGTAATTTTTAATTCGTAATTCGTAATTTCTGTAAGAAATCTTCGGGGCCGCGGCGGGCTCTTCGAGTGAGGGCGTCAACAAAGGCCAGCACTGTGGATCCGATACATACAACTCCACCCTCCTCATTGAGTATTTCATAGTCAATAGTCATGCGCGCCGTAGGCTCATCTCTTACCGTAGCTTTCAAGGTCAGTAAATCATCATATTTTGCAGGCAGTTTATAGCGGCACTGCACCTCTATAATAGGCATCATCACACCGGTGGCCTCCAGGGCGGCATAACTAAATCCGGCCGCACGAATCATTTCGGTACGTGCTATTTCAAAATAACGAATATAGTTGGAGTGATGCACATAGCCCATGGTGTCGGTTTCATAGTATGCCACCCGGTGCTGCATTTGGAAAGAAATCATAATCAATTACGAATTAAAAATTACGAATTACGGTATTTCCTCTTTAAATTTTGAATCTTTGAATCTTTAAATCCTTATACCCTTTACCTTTTCACCTTATACCGGCTCAGCGCCCTAACAGCCTCCCCTACCCACAACACCAAGGAGGTGCCGGCAATGAGATAGATCCAGTCGGTGAGACTCAAAGGCACAGTGCGGAATATAACGCCGCCAAACTGCACAATAAGCACCTGCAAGAACAAAATAAGCGTCACGATCATCAGGAAAGGTTTATTTTGCATTAGGCCGTTAAAGGCTGATTTATTACTACCGGAACAGCGGGCATTAAAGAGATTCCAGAACTGCAAGAGGACAAAAAGAGTAAAAAATATAGATAATTCATAGGCAGAAATACCTCCATCACGCATATACCAAAACAGCAGTCCCAACAGCACAAACAGGAAGATGGCTCCCTGTGCAAATATATTAATAGCCATGGGCCGGGTAATAATAAAGTCCGACACCTTGCGCGGCTTGTTCTTCATCACACTGTTTTCCGGCGCTTCGGTAGCCAGGGCCAACGCTGCAAAAGTATCCATAATAAGGTTCACCCACAGCATTTGCGTAACCGTGAGAGGCAGTGTGACCCCAATGAAAGGGCCGATAAAAGCCACCACCAGCGCCACTACATTAATGGTCAACTGAAACTGGATAAACCGTTGTATATTGCGGTAGAGCGACCGTCCCCAGCGCACCGCATTGACAATACTGTTGAAAGAATCATCTAACAAAATAATATCTCCCGCCTCCTTTGCCACGGACGTGCCGGAACCCATGGCCAAGCCCACGTTAGCATGGTTCAAGGCCGGCGCGTCATTAG
>JAVBSQ010000081.1:0-12156 GCA_031556695.1 Bacteroidales bacterium
CCTGCTCTACCGTACGTTTCATCTTTGAGGCGTACTTAAAATCATTGGCGTGAAGCTGTATATATTGCAAGGGGTTATCGGTAATATCATGGGCTTCCGAGGCAGGGAAGAGCATCACCTCATCCGCCGCTACATTATATACCCATTTGGTTTGTCCGTTACACCACACCATTACCTCATCGGTAACAAGGCGGAACTTGGGGCCATTACACAAAGCAGCGCCCTTACGGCTCTCCTTAGTGTCTTTAGATAAGTTTTCATATGTAAACGTGAAGTTAAACTCCACCGGCTTCTCCGACATTTGTTGCACAAAAGTCTGCAAAAAAGCCTTGCTATCCTGCGCACAACAACCTATAAAAGCAAATAGCAGGCTAAATAGTAGAATTACTCTTTTATTCATAAAATTACGAATTACGAATTACGAATTACGACCGAAGCCTATAATTCATAATTCGTAATTTGAAATTCGTAATTGATTTAGTAGGTCATGGCCTTTGTCTCGCCGCGGAGGACAGAGAGGCCGTTGCCGGCCAAAGCGCCCATTTCATCTTCTCCCGGATAAACAGTTACCGGAGCCAGGAAGTCAATTTTTTCCGTGATACGGTCTACCATTAAAGGATTCCAGGCAATACCGCCGGTAAGCAAAATACCGTCAATTTTACCTTTAAGTACGGTAGCCATAGAACCGATATGTTTCGCAATATTGTAGCTCATAGCCTGGTGAATCAGGTCTGCTTGTTTATCGCCTGAAGGAATGATTTCCTCTTCAATTTTTTGGAATTGGTTAGTGCCCAGGTGAGCTACCATTCCACCGGCACCTGTCAGGATTTTCCTTACCTCGTCAAGGGTGTATTTACCGCTGAAGCAAAGTTGGGCCATTTGCAAAGCAGGCAGGGTGCCTGAACGTTCAGGGGAAAAAGGGCCTTCACCATCAATAGCATTGGTTACATCAATCACTTTGCCGTTGCTGTGTGCGCCAACAGAGATACCGCCACCCAAGTGGGCTACAATAAGGTTCAGCGACTCATAAGGCTTGCCTAATTTCTTGGCATGTGCTTTTGCAATAGCTTTTTGGTTCAAAGCATGGAAAGCAGACACACGTTTGAATAAAGGGTTACCGGCAATACGGGCCACGTCTTGCAATTCATCAACTACTACAGGGTCGGCAATGAAAGCACGACAGTTAGGAATAAGCTTGGCAATATCATCAGCAATTAATGCGCCGAGGTTACTGGCATGTTCTCCGAATTTAAGACCGGCTAAATCGGTTTTCATAGCCTCATTCACCTCATAGGTACCTGAAGCCAGGGGACGCATCAAACCACCGCGACCAACAATGGCTGAAAAGCTTTGAATATCAAAATTATTTTCCTTCAGTACGTTCAAGATAACGTCCTTGCGGAAATGAAACTGTTCGGTAATCACTTTAAATTGTTTCAAATCGCCGGCATCATGTTGCAGATTTTTTTGAAAGATATTTTTATCATCTTCAAAAACAGCGATTTTTGTAGAAGTTGAGCCTGGGTTAATAGCAAGAATTTTCATGAAATTATATTTAATGTTTATTATACATGGTGAAAGGGTGTATGGTAAAAGGTTAAAGGTTTCAAATACAATTTACCTTGTACCTTTACACCCTGTACCTTTTTACCTTATTTTGCCATGAGGG
Source organism: Bacteroidales bacterium (assembly GCA_031556695.1). Lineage (GTDB taxonomy): Bacteria > Bacteroidota > Bacteroidia > Bacteroidales > UBA932 > UBA932. The sequence goes on from JAVBSQ010000081.1 coordinate 1,670, forward strand.
CCGCGAGTACAATAGAGTTAAGTTTACTCTTCGTGCTGTCGCCACGTGAGGTAAGGATACAAGGTACCTTGGCACCTACCACCATAGCAGCTAATTCGCCACCGCCGAAATTGGTCACGGTTTTGAAGAAAACATTACCACTTTCAATATTGGGGAATACAATACAGTCGGCATCACCGGCAACAGAGCCGCCAAGTTTTTTGATAGCCACAGCCTCTTTATTAATAGCCACATCAATAGCCAGGGGGCCATCAACATAAGCGCCTTGAATTTGTCCACGGTCAGCCATCTTAGCAATCATTGCTGCTTCAACACAGGCAGGCATTCCGGGCAGCATTTGTTCGGTGGCTGCTAAAAGGGCTACCTTGGGTTTTTCTATTCCCAACGCTTTTGCAGTATTGATAACATAATTAGTAATTGCTACTTTTTGTCCAAAATCAGGAGCAGGAATAACTGCTACGTCTCCTATTACCAACAATTTATGATAAGCAGGAGCTGACACCACGGTAACGTGGCTAAGCACGGCTTTCGGGGGCATCAAACCTTTTTCTTTATTGAGGATAGCACGCATATACTTGTCTGTGCTGCACAAACCTTTCATTAACACATCGCCTTCACCCTTATTGATTAACTCTACCGCCATAGCTATGGCATTCAATTCATGGGGTATGTCTATTATACGAAAGATAGAGATATCTATATTCTCGACTTCGCATACTTTTTTAATCATTTCAAGATCGCCTACCAAAGTAGCGTCCACAAATTCTTTCTGCACTGCTGCGGCTAAAGCACCTATCGTGTGATCATCAACAGCCCAAGCACCAACTATGCGTTTTTTTGGTTTCTTGGACACAGCCACAAACATTTCATCAAAAGAGGTAATCATAAGTTTTATAAGTTTTTATAAGTTAAAGGTTAATATTTCGACCAAACAGCGATATTCATACCAAATTGGATATTAAATCCTGTCATATCCTTGACATTGTAATTGGAAATATTTTCAGCAGCTATGTGGAATTGGAAACCTTTTGCCCTAAAGAGCAGCGCCAATGAGGGATTGAATACCTTATCCAACATAAAGTTGTTGCCCACAGCTACGGAAAACCACTGGCCTACTTGACGGTTGTACATCAAGGTGAAAGTTGTATTTTTAAAATTTTGTAGTGCTCTGGTGCTGAAAAGGAAACCAAACTTATCTTGTGCCGTAAGGTTATAGGAAGCACCCAGGAATATTTTACCGGGGAGGGTTGATGTGTAAGCACCGGTGTTTTCACTTTCTTCAAATTTAAACACTTCTTTCAAGGTGTCCAATACGGCATCAAAACTATCATCTAAACCATTAAGGCCATTAAAAGTATAAGCACCGTTTTTTACAAAGCTGCGGTATGATTTCAATTTTGAGTTCCATGAAATCCAACCCCAGTCTACCAAACTCAAATCCACTTTCAAGCCTTCAATCGGTGTTTTGTAGGAAGCTCCCAGGTCAAAACCTGCTCCGGAGTTAGAAAATATACCATTAGAAGGATCAAGGTAAGAAGTCTGGACAAAAGCATCAGACTTCATTGTCATGCCATAGTTTTCTTCATTGGTATAAATGGAGGCTCTCATATTTTTACCGAAAGCGTTGGCTAAACCGGCGATATATTTCACGCGCCCGCCCACTTTCCAGTTATCATCAATACGGCGGGTATACCCCAATGCTGCTTCTACATAAGCAGTAGCATTGACGTCACCATCAACAGCAATGGTTTGCCCGGGTGTATTTCCATCAAGGATAAAGCTCACCGCATCTTTGGGTATAAAGAAAGTGCCAAATGTTTTAGCGGACAAAGAGAAGGTAATCATATTATCTTCTCTGAAGCGTATCCCAAAAGAGATGAGTTCGTAAGCCACATCCACAGACATATTACTGTTAGCCGTCAGCTGATCGACAATATTATGATTGATGTGCAACGAGTCGTTTTGCGGATTGCGGTAGATAGCATCACTGTAGGAGAAGGGGCTGCGCAGGCTTGCATTTATGTTGGAAAGAAAAGGAATACCAAGATAATAACGGGTGGTATCCTCAAGGTTCACCGGATTAGAGCGCATGGACACGGGCGACCAATGCATAAAGTGCATCAAGGTGCTTTCCTGCGCCAACAATTGAGCAGAAAACACTACTGAAATACTTAAAAGGAGAATATATTTTTTCATCTGTTGATCGTCAAATTAGTTATTTAGTAAGTTCTTTTACACTCACCTTTGCTTCCAGCCCCACTTGAACTTTAATATAGTTCTTATCATTGATGATCACTTTTTTACCTTCCGGCGAACGGGCATGTAGCTGTACTACAATTTTTTTTGCTTCGGTTTTTAATTTTTGTATTGTTAGCGGATCCAAGGATACCACAACATCATCAGTGATTTCAGGGCTTGTTACTACTCCGGACGCATCTACTTGCGCCGGCTTAATGGGTATAGGTTCGGGAAAGAGGAAAACAGTATCTGCACCATTTTTAATCACCTCATATTTTAGCGGCCCACCGGGCATGCTCACATCTTTCAGCAGTATGGCCTGCATGGTTACACCCACCGGCATACTATTTTTGGCATATACCTTAGCCCCAAGTTCCAAAAAGTTATAGTCGGGAAAAGAGAGATCCATCGTATCTTTCACCAGCAAGTCTTCAATGGCCATTACCATGGGTACCACCACTTCACCGCTGGCAGAAACACTGGTAGTGGCATTGGTGATAAAGTTCTTTTGACCGGGAACTTCACCATTTGGGTTGCTTTTTGAAGAGAAGGAGAAGCCTGCCCGGGTAGCACCTCCGCTAATAATAGCATTAATAATAGGCGCCAATTGGGTTCCTCCGATTCTTCCATCTTTTCCGGTAGTAATTTTTCCGGTGACAGAAGAGGACGCTGCGGCTATAGTTATAGAACCTACATCAGACACCGAATTGGTTCCGGCTGTCACCTTATCCAGCGTGAGCAACAAGGGTACTCCTGTATAGTTAGTAGCTGTTACATCAAGGTAAGCGGCATTGATATCACACTTCCCTATTATTTTATCAAAAGCGGCTATTTCCACCGACTCCGAAGCAGAGTAAGTACTTTGTCCAAAGTATCCCGTAGCATACTTTATGGAAGAAGTAGGAATACTGAATGAAACAGTGGTACCATACGTAAAGTCACCGGCAGGGACGTTAGATGCTGTAAAAGTTCCTTGAATAGTAAATGAGTTATTCACCAAATTCAGTGTGCCGCTAAGGTAAACATCTTTGGTAGAACCTGCGGAACCTTTTGGGTTCAGCGTAAAAGTTTGGGGTGTATTCGGTGTCAACTCCGGAATAAGAATAGCAAAACCAGCCTGAAAGCTACATTCATTAGCAATAGAAAAAGGCATGTTCACCACTTGTACAGTTTCAATTTTTTCATCATTGGTTGGAGGAAAGAGAACCGTAGTAACAGGGAGGGCTACAGGTGGAAAATTTCCGCCTAAGGGCGAATAACCCGATCCAGAAATAGTAACTGAGGCCGGTGATATCTTTAACATATCTGACAAGCCCGGCAAAGCTATTTCATCAATTTTAAAATAAAAAGCAGCTGTGTCTCCAACATATTTAATGTTAGTGCCGGCCTCCATATAAAGACTGTCTTTAAACAGCGGAATATGCAAAAGAGGCGTTATATCCGAGGTGGAAAGTTTATCCAATTCAAAGTCTTTCTGATCAAAACAAGATATTACAGAAACACATAGAAAAAGAGACAATAGGAACATTAAAATTTTTCTGTTCATTGTAAGTGTTTGGTTTATATGCTACAAATATAAATAAAATTCTACCAATTTCCAAATACTATTTCAAGCCTCTATTTTCCAACAAAGGTGTTATAACCGGTGCTTTTCCCCTAAAATTCAGATACATTTGCATGGCATCTTCCTCTCCTCCACGCTCTAATATTGCTGTACGAAATTTGCCGGCCACTGTCTGGTTAAAAATATCTCCGGCTTCTTTAAATGCTGCATAAGCGTCACAATCAAGTACTTCCGCCCATATATAACTGTAATAACCAGCCGTGTAACCACCTCCCATAGTATGGCTGAAGTAAGTGCTACGATAACGAGGAGGAATTTGCGAAATCAAACCACGCTTGTTATTCAAGTTATCTACCTCAAAATGAGAAGGATTTAAATCTTTAGGAGTAGCTGTAAGCACATGATAATCCATATCCAAACAAGAAGCTGCCAGATATTCAGCGGTTGCAAATCCTGAACCATATTTACCGGCCTTATCCATCTTGTCTATTAGTTCTTGAGGAATTACTTCGCCTGTTTCAAAATGTTTGGCGTATTGTTTCAACACCTCCGGCTCAAAGCACCAATGCTCCATAATTTGCGAAGGGAGCTCCACAAAATCACGAGGAGTACCTAACAAGCCTTTATAACGAACGTTGCTCAACAATCCGTGCAGGGCGTGACCAAACTCATGGAAGAAGGTCTCCGCTTCATCAGGGCTAAGCAGGGCAGGTTTGTTGTCCACAGGACGGGTGAAGTTACATACAATAGTTACCAAGGGTGCCACACGCACACCGTTTTCATAGCTCTGCGAACGGTAACGGCCACACCAGGCACCGCCCTTCTTAGCACCGGGACGGGAAAACATGTCCAAATAGAGGATACCTAAATGCGTTCCATCAGCGTCTTTACATTCAAAAGCGCTGGCTTCATCAGTAGGCACCGGAATATTATTAACAGGAGTAAAAGTTATGCCATATAAGCGATTGCTTACATAAAAAATACCATCACGTACACTTTCCAATTTAAAATAAGGACGTAACATTTCTTCGTTCAAGGCATATTTGGCACTCTTCACTTTTTCGCTATAGTAACGCCAATCGTACGCTTCCAAGTTGCCATTCACCTTTTCGGCCTGCATCATTTTTTGCAGATCAGCAGCTTCTTGTTTGGCCACTTTCATGGTAGGTGTCCACAGCTTATCCAACAAGTCGTATACGCTTTGTGCATTTTTAGCCATGCGGTCTTCGAGTACAAAAGCGGCAAAATCCGTTTTGCCCATCAGCTGTGCTTTTTCCAACCGCAACGTAACAATTTGCCGTACTACTTCCTTATTATCGTTTTCATTATCGTTGTTGGCGCGGTTCAGGTAGGCATTCAACATTTGGCGGCGCAGGTCGCGATTATCCGCATACTGCAAGAAAGGCATAATACTGGGATTATCCAGCCCAAAAACCCATTTCCCGGCAGTAGCACTATCCTTGGCAGCACGGGCTGCGGCTGCAGCCTTCAATGCTTCCGGAAGTCCGGATAAATCATTTTCATTATCAATGACCAATTTGAATGTGGCTGTTTCAGCCAACACATTCTGTCCGAATTTTGTTTGCAGATTAGATATCTCTGTGTTCATACGGCGAAGTTCTTCCTTCTTTTCCGGAGAAAGATTAGCTCCTGAACGTTCAAAACCCTTATACATTTCTTCCACCAGGCGCAACTGCAAATGATCAAGGCCCATCTGTTCCCGTTGTTCATACACCGTTTTCACGCGTTGAAAAAGCCCTTCATTCAATCGTATATCGTCATTATGTGCGGTCATCTTGGGTGACAATTCGCGTTCTATTTGCTGCATTTCCGGGTTGGTATTAGCTGAGCTAATGCCGTAAAATACAGACATGATGCGCGACAAAAGTTTGCCTGAATTGTCATACGCTTCAATGGTATTCGCAAAATCAGGAGCTTCCGCATTATTTACTATGATATCAATCTCCGCCTTATGTTGGCGCATAGCTTCATCAATAGCCGGCATATAGTGCGCCGGTTTAATTTGTTCAAAGGGCGGAACAGCAAACTCGGCTGTCCACTCGGTTAAAAGCGGATTGTTCGCTTTTTGTTGACAGGCGCTAAGGCCAAAGGCTGCAAGCAACATGAGAAGAAGTGTTTGTTTCATGAGTTGAAAGTTGAGAGACGCAATGCATTGCGTCTGTTCAGTTATGGATTAATTAATAATTCTTTGTTTTTTAGCAGATGATTTTTTCCAAGTAATAAGTTTTCAAAAAAATGCTCTAAATATTCAGGATTAGCGTAAATATTATTTTTTAAGTCGTTGTAATTCGCCCGCACCAAGGCATTGCGGAAGTACCATGAATGTTTGGCAAACATGTCGTTATCAACATCAAAACCTAAGGTTCGCAAATATTTTATGGTGAACACGGCAGTAGTTCTTGTATTTCCTTCGCCAAACGGATGTATTTGCCAGAGCCCGGAAACAAACGAAACAATATGCTGAACAATTTGCTGCTGCGTTAATCCCCTGTAATTAAACTTTTTTTCCTGCTCAAAATCATGTTCAAGTGTGGCACGAATATTTTCAGCGCCTATGTATTGTACACTGGCGCCATTAAGTACCCATTCGTCCTTGCTAATATTGTAGTCCCGTATTTTTCCCGCAAACTTGTAAACACCCTTAAATAAACGTTTATGAATATTTAAATACTCAACGATAGATAGACTAAATGCTCTCTCCGATAAAATTTCAGCAATATGTGTCGCTACCTTATCAGCCTCTTCTGTCCTGTCATCACTACCGGCTGCAGGCTTAGCCTTATAATAACTATCAATCCGATTTTTAGCCTCCTCAATAGTAATGTCTCCCTCAATGTTTTGTTTAGCGGTTTCAATGAGATAGGCTGAAGGTTTCAGTCCATCAACTTCCTGTAAGCCGATAGCTGTTTGCCAGGCATAAACCTTATCTTTCTTCTCCGGTTCGCCCTGCCTTATATATTCCTCAAATTCGCCCATTAACTTAGCCCTTTCATTGTCAGTTGAACGCGTTTGCGCTGTGCATCTACCTCTACTACTTTTACCTTCACGTGCTGGTGAAGTTTGACAACCTCGTTGGGATCTTTGACAAAGCGGTCGGCCAACTGAGAGATATGCACCAGTCCGTCTTGTTTCACGCCCACATCAACGAAAGCGCCAAAGGCAGTGATATTGGTTACTATCCCGGGAAGTTCCATTCCGGCGCGCAGGTCGTCAATAGTGAACACATCAGGAGAAAATTCAAATACCTTAGCCACAGAACGCGGGTCGCGACCGGGCTTGGCCAGTTCCGCCATGATATCGTTCAAGGTGGGCATACCCACGGTTCCTGAGACGTACTGTTTTAGGTCAACCTGTTTGCGCGCCTCGTCAGAGGCCAGCAGGTCGGTGAGCGGGTGCTGCACATCTTTGGCCATCTGCTCCACCAGAGCGTAGCGCTCGGGGTGCACAGCACTATTATCAAGCGGATTAGCTGCATCGGGAATGCGAAGGAATCCGGCACACTGTTCAAAGGCTTTATCACCCAAGCGTTTTACTTTGAGCAACTCTTTACGTGAGGTGAATGCGCCGTGTTCTTTGCGGTAGTCCACTATATTCTGCGCTAACGCCGGCCCCAACCCTGACACATAAGTAAGTAAATGTTTACTGGCGGTATTGAGGTTCACCCCTACCCTGTTCACACAACTTTCCACCACCTCGTCCAGACTATGCTTCAACCGGCCTTGATCCACATCATGCTGATATTGCCCTACTCCTATTGATTTGGCATCAATTTTCACCAATTCCGCCAGCGGATCCATAAGTCGGCGGCCGATAGATACGGCGCCACGTACAGTGACGTCATAGTCGGGAAATTCTTCGCGAGCTATGGCGGAAGCGGAATAGATGGAAGCGCCGTCTTCGCTCACCACAAATACCTGTATGGCGTGCGGAAAGGCTATACGCTTGATAAACTCTTCTGTTTCGCGGCCGGCAGTGCCGTTTCCTATAGCTATAGCCTCTATCTTGTAAGCATCAACCAGTGATGTCACCTTGCGCATAGCAGTGCTACGTTCATTTTGCGGAGGGTGCGGATAAATAGCTTCGTTATGCAACAGGGTGCCTTGTTCATCAAGACAAACGAGTTTGCATCCGGTACGGAAGCCCGGGTCAAGCGCCAACACACGTTTTTGCCCCAAGGGAGATGCCAGTAAAAGCTGGCGTAGATTTTCAGTAAATACTTTTATTGCCTCTGTGTCCGCCTGCTCCTTTTTCCAGTTGATAGTTTCCGTTTCGAGCGATGCGCTGAGCAAGCGTTTGTAGGCATCTGCTACAGCTTTACGCAGTTGCTCTACGGCAGTAGTTTTATCACTGGCAAAGCGTATCACATTTTTTTCCACCAGGGGAACAGCCTTTTCTTCGTCAGGCTCTACCTGTACGGATAAAAAGCCTTCCGCCTGTCCGCGCATAACAGCAAGGAAGCGGTGTGAAGGCACTTTGAAAAGCGGCTCATTGTAGTCAAAATAATCTTTATATTTCACGCCTTCGACTTCTTTTCCTTTAGCGGCAGACGAATAAACAACAGCCTCACGTTGAAATAAACGGCGTAAATTTTCGCGTACGGCAGCATTTTCACTCACTTGTTCGGCAATAATATCACGAGCACCGGCTAGTGCGTCATCTACTGAGGGCACAGCATCGGAAAGATATTGTTCTGCAGCATCATATACGTCGGTTTTATCCTGTTTCATAATCAACTCCGCCAAGGGCTCTAAGCCTTTTTCCTTGGCTATGGTAGCGCGGGTACGACGCTTGGGGCGATAAGGAAGGTAGATATCTTCCAGTACGGACATCACTAAACAGGCATCAATTTTTGCACGTAACTCATCGGTGAGTTTACCCTGCTCATCTATTGATTTCAAGACAACTCCTTTCCGGTCATCCAGCTCTTCAAACTGTGTAGCACGGTGCTTAAGTTCCGCTATCTGCACCTCATCCATGCTACCGGTGGCCTCCTTGCGGTAGCGACTGATAAACGGAATAGTAGCGCCTTCAGCAAAGAGAGCCAAGGCGTTTTCCACCTGCCATTCTTTTACTTGCAGGGCTTGTGCAATAAGGCTTATATACGTTTTATTCATCAGAGAATTGTTGCAACAAATTACGGTAAGAAGAGAATATTTTTGATTTCGATACAAAACCTAAATAGTGCCCATCAGCATCAATCACCGGTAAATTCCAAGCACAGGAAATTTCAAATTTATCCAATACTTTTTGCATGGTATCATTGGTGTGCACAAAGGCTACCGGCATCTTCATCAACTCCCGCACAGTGGTGGTAGTGTAACGCTCCGTATCAAACATCACGTGACGAATATCATCAAGCAATACAATACCTACAAGGGTTTCATCATCATCTAATACAGGGAAAAGGTTACGCTTGGAACGTGATACGACCTTCACCAATTCACCCAGCGTATTGTTGGGCGACATCTTGGAAAAGTCTGTTTCGATAAGGGTATCTAATTGCAAAACGGTCAACACCGCTTTATCCTTATCATGTGTAATAAGATCGCCGGTTATGGCCAGCCGTTTGGTGTAGATGGAATGATTTTCAAAACGACGTATGGTAAGGAATGAGGTAGCAGACACCAGCATTAGGGGCATCAGCAGCCCATAGCCGCCGGTAATTTCAGCAATAAGGAAGATGGCAGTCAACGGAGCAGTCATTACGGCGCTCATCATACCAGCCATGCCCACCATGGCAAAGTTGGCTTCAGGTACAACATGTATGCCTGATATATTGATTAGCCGCGCCACCACAAAGCCGGCTATACCACCCATAAACAGTGTTGGGCCAAAGGTTCCCCCTACTCCTCCACCGGCATTAGTGAGCGACATGGAAAAAACTTTGAAAAAGAAAACAGCTAAAAAGAAAAGTAACACAAACCAGGTATCACCAATCATATTATGAAATAAAGCAGACCCTGCAGCCGCTTCACTATTACCATTGAGCAGGGCGGAGAGGGCATCGTAACCTTCGCCGTAAAGCGGAGGGAAAAGAAAGATCAGCAAACCCAAACACAGTGCACAAAACAGCCATCGACGAAAAGGATTGAGAATATTTTTCAATCGTTTTTCGACGAATAAAGTAGAACGGGTAAAATAGAGGGCCCCAAAGCCGCAACATATACCCAGGACTATGTAGTATGGAATATTTCCAAAATTGAAAGGTTCAATGGAGGTAGAGAAGGAAACGGTATTTCCCAGCATGAGATAAGACACAGCCGTGGCACTCACCGAAGATACCAATAACGGAAGAATAGAGGAGATGGACAAGTCGAGCATCAATATCTCCAAGGTGAATCCGATACCCGCAAGCGGTGCTTTAAATATTCCCGCCACAGCTCCGGCAGCGCCACAACCCAACATAAGCGTAATATTACGATAATCAAGCTTAAATAGCTGTGCCAAATTAGACCCTAAGGCTGCACCGGTATACACAATAGGCGCCTCTGCTCCCACCGAGCCCCCCATCCCTATGGTAACGGAACTGGCCACCATGGAAGAGTAGCAATTATGACGTTTGATCTTTGACTCCTTACGGCTAATAGCATGTAATACTTTTGTTACACCGTGCCCTATGTCGTCTTTTATCACATAACGAATATAGAGCAGGGCAAGCAACATA
>JAVBSQ010000050.1:0-5757 GCA_031556695.1 Bacteroidales bacterium
GGAGACAACCGACGGTCCCGCTTTTTGGCAAAAGACCGACATTATGCGAAAAATTATGTGGTTCAGCTTTGCCCCTAAGTCGGCTGTTAACCTCACCGCCGTACCTGTAGAACGTGTAAAAGAAATTATAGAACTCAACAAACAAGGCAAAAAAGTGGACGTCCTTGTAGAAGGAGGCAACATCAATACTGCTGCTGCCCCCGACTTTATCAGCTCTGCCGGAGAAGATAGCCTCACTCGTTTTGATAAAAAGAAAAAATCATCTCCGCAAAGAAAGCCTAATAACAGACCCAGAGATGAAAGACGGCCCCAAGGCGAAAATAAGGTGCAGGGTAACAAGGTACAAGGTGACAGGATACAAGGCGACAAGGTACAGGGTGAAAGGCCGCAACAGCAGGCACAAGACCGTGGCCCGCGCCCACCTCGCAACAACAACCAACGCAGACACCCTCGTGACCGTCGCGACAACCGCCCGCCGAATAGCCCAAATACTAACGCGAATAAGGAAGGTAGTAGCCATGAAGCAAAATAAGATACAAGGTACAAGGTACAAGGTACAAGGTAAAAAGGTATTATCGACCCTTTACCTTTTACCATTTACCATGTACCTGCTTAGTGCCTGCAGCGACCCTGTCCTCTTTGAACAGAAAACAGATTTACCCAACAGCAAATGGAGTAAAGAAGGAATCGTACATGTCACCCTTCCTGTCACCGATAGCTTAAACTATTACAACCTCATTCTCACCCTCCGCAACGCTGAAAATTATCCCTACCGTAATATCTTCCTCTTCGTTACTACCACTGCTCCCAATGGCGCCATGATGCGTGACACGGTACAATATGAACTGGCAGACGAACGCGGCCAATGGCTGGGGAAAAGCGGACGGCATTGGATAGACCACCGCCTGCTCTACCGCAGCAACACTCGCTTTATACAAGCGGGCGACTATCAACTGAGCATACAACATGGCATGCGAAATGATACGCTGCAAGGCGTAGGTGCCGTGGGACTGAGAGTGGAAAAACAGTAGGGGTGCAATATCTTGCACCCGCAATAAAAACACAAAGAAGATAAAATGGGTAAGGATAAGTTACGGAAATTTAGAGAAAATCAAGATTTTGCATTGCTGCATCAGCCTGCTTTTGAAGATGTGTTCCGTCGCGACTTTCATCTCAAAGGAAAATGGAACGAATCATTCTTCCACAACAACAATCCCATCGTTTTAGAGCTGGGCTGCGGTAAAGGTGAATATACGGTAGCTTTAGCACGCAAATATCCTGAAAAAAATTTCATCGGCGTTGATATTAAAGGTGCGCGCTTATGGCGTGGTGCTAAAACAGCCACCGAAGAACACTTGCCCAACGTATCCTTCCTTCGTACCCGCATTGACTTCATCGAATCTTTTTTTGCCGCAGGCGAAGTATCCGAAATTTGGATCACTTTTCCCGACCCTCAACCCAACAGCCAGCGTAAGCGTCTTACCTCTACTATGTTTTTGTCCCGCTACCGTAACTTCTTAAAGCGTGATGGCATAGTACAGCTCAAAACCGACAGCCAGGCCTTACATCTTTACACCAAAGATTTGGTAGCATTTAATCAGCTAGAACTACTGGAAGCCAACAACGACATCTACGGTAGTGGCCGTGCCGACGAGCTGCTCTCCATCAAAACCCACTACGAGCAAATTTATCTTCAACGCGCCATGCCCATCACTTACATTAAGTTTAAGATTGATGGCAACGCTTTATTAAGCGAACCCGAAGAACGAGAAAAATCGGTCTAAATAGGGTCTGTGTATAGCTTGACCTTATGTACAAAATCGAACAAAGTTAACGCCTCCACGTTAAAATAGCTTATGTAGGCATTCTTCAGTTCTGTAATAATTTGTCCTTCCGTTTCTAATATTTTTTTTTGTATATCCTCATACTTTTTAAAATTCACTTGCTGTTGCTCTAATAGCAGTAATGTCAGTTTACTCTCTTGAACAAGTAAATCTCGTCTCTCCAACAAACGATAATATCGTTTAGTAGCAGCATTATAATTCTCAATATTGTCTAATAACTTATTTTTTTGCAGCTCTTCTTGCGTTTCCAGTTCCAACATTTTTTTCTGATAATCCAGTTGAGCTATCAAGTATTGATGTTTTTTCTTTCCCCAGTCTATAAGCGGAATATTAAGAGACAAGGACATACTCTCACTGCCTAATCGATTTTCAATCAATTGATTTAACTCATTTGAGCTAGAATTCATACCCGCACTCAAATTCACTGTGCCACTTATACCTTTTTGACTTTTGGCTTGAGCTATCTTTTGTTTTCCCGCTGCATCCACTGTATTATAATAATAGGCTTGCACCTGTAATAAATACATCATAGCAATATCCCGAGGAATATGTACAAGAGGAATATTCGGCTGTGAAATATCAAAACTACAGTCCGTAAGGCCAATTTGCCAACAAAGATCTTTCAATATCCCGTTTTGCCTTTCTTTTAAAGACATTAACTCATCATTTATTTCATTATAGTATATTTGAAGCTCAAGCAGGTCTATTTCTCTTAGGCGCTTATTATTAAAAAGTTGCTGATACACCACCTGCAGCTTTTCTAATACTTCCGCTTGTTTAAGGAGTAAAGTATCCTTTGCTTTGGACTCCAGCAATTGAAAAAATAGAATGGTGACATTCTTTTTAATTTCAACGCATTCTTTGGCAGCGTTCACCGATTGGGCCAACCAGTTCGCCTTAGTTGCCTTTCTTTGCAGTTGATACAAGTTGAAGCCTCTTAGCGGCTGAGACACATTAAATTTATACAAACTTGAGGAAAAAGAATTTCTATCTCCATTGTAATAGTAATTCAAATAGCTTTGAAATGATATTGAGCCGCCGGTAAAAAGCACAGGAAGTGAAATTCCAAGATTTTGATTGAATGTCAAATTTGTCACATCAATATAATTGATACTTCCGTCGGGTTGGGTAACGGGAGAAATAGAATGAGTATAGGAAGGACCCGACAAACTCAAAGCAACATCGGGTAAAAATCCTCGCATAAATGAAAGGTATTGATATCTATTCACCTGATCCTGTATTTTAACCCCCTTTGCAGTATGTGAATATTCCAATGCCCTTTCTATAATAGTGTTCAGTTTCAACTCTTGAGCAGGTAGAAGAAAGGGGGGCAACAAGGATATTATAACAACAGCTAAAAAGAGTACTTTCACTCTGCTTTAGCTTATAACAGAGGGCGTACTACACTCACAATCAACTTTACATAAACGGGGAAAAGCAAAACAACAAAGTATAGTATCATTCCCTTTTTTTTATATCCCTCCAACTGTTCCGTTGATGCATCGGCAACTTCTGCCCTGGCTATTGCTATCATGTCATTTTTCTTCAAATAATAATAATACCATATCCATGAAGCAAAAAGCAAAATAAATCCACCGGCAAAGGCCCACCAAAAATGCACCCTTGGCACATGCGGAATTATCAACTTAGCCAATAACTGTAAAGTAAAAATAGTAGCATAGGCATACAAAAAACCGATAGACATCCAGTGGTCTGCATTTGCCTGCTTATCCGGAGCCGTTCGTTTTCTTGCCATTAAGAACAATAAATAGATTTGAATTAATTTTTTCATCTTACAAACAATAATATTTTACAAGATCATAGATAAATTTAGCATAAAAGGGGCATGGAAAGATTATACAGTACATAATAATACCTCTTCGTTTATAGATCTTTAACTGTTCCAAACTTATATTCTCCATTTCTTTTTTAATTCTACCTATTAAGCCATTTCTTTTCAACCAAATATAAAATATAATACCTAAAAGGATAGTCATAATTGTAGCTATATAAATACTGGGATACCTGTACTGATTATTGAAAAACAATGACAATACAGAAAGAGGAACTGCAAATATGAACAATATTAACACATACATAAATAAGTACCATGATTGTAATAAGTAATCATCACTTATCTGCTTTGGGTGTAATCTTTTTATAGCCATTGCTGCACGCAGGTGGATTGTTAGAAGATATCTCATATTAATAGCCTCCCGGTCTACTTTCTATCATAGTAACGCCAAAATCCACAACACCAACGACAATAGCTGCTCCTCCAAGCCAAGGTGTTGCAAAGATAAGAGCTCCAACTCCTAATAATAGCGCTAAACTAGATGTAACATCACTAGCTGTAAACTGCCCATCAGTAATCCCAACATACCAACTAACTGCTCCTGCAGCCACACCTAACCCTCCTAGACCTTTTCCTAAACTTTTAGCCAAGTTCATGTCCACCTTCAATGCATTACCCAGTTCAAAAGGCAATTGGGCTATATTTGTTGTAAATCCAGCACCACTCGCTATAACCCCTAGTTTGCCGTCTTCTCCAACTCCTACAGTATGTACATGCCCCGTATTTAAGGCATTAGTATATGCATCTACTCCCCTCTGTGCATAATAAGCATCAGAAGTTGTATTCCCTGAAGAACTCCCTGTAGTTCCCCAAAAATTAAAATCATAACCTGCTCCGGCAGAACTACCTCCGGAACTTTGGGGAAATAAAGCTGCCATGTCATTATAAAACCTATCGTAATCAGGTGTAGCACCGCGAGTGCCTATAAATACAAGCTCATTCAATTCACGGTCCATTCCCACGTATTGATATTCATATGAGCCTCTCCCGCGTTTACTTAGCATTTGTTCTTCCGGAAGATCCGGTAAGTTACCTAATAAAGTGTCTGTTTTCATAAAGCATTTTTTAAGTTAATATTTTCAATTATTCTTAAGCCAATAAATTTTCCAACCATCCAAATATTATCAAAAATAGCCTTTAATCTTTAACAATAATATCTGCTTTTCCTGTCATGTTATGTACAAAACGGAATGAGCCTTTAAAATTTGGCTGTGAGTCTAATGGAATAGATAATTCTGCTAAATAATAACCTTGACCATTGGGATCCAAATAAGAGGAGGAAGATATAGATTCAATATTACCAATTAAATGTCCATACTCGTCTTTGGAAATGTCTAACTTTTTGTCGCTCATAAATTTAAATGTATTAAGGTTAATCTTTTTCGCGCTTTTCCCTCAGGCGGGCATGCCCGCCTGAGGGAAAGTCCTTAATACACCGCAAAGATAGGGTTTACACAAAATATTTTACACTACCATTTTTTTCATCTTACAAACAATAATATTTTACTAATTCATATATAACTCCTATATAAATAGGTCCTGCACAAAGTATACAAAACATAATCACTCCATTTCGCCTATATTTCTTCAACTGCTCTATTGTTGCAATGTCTATTTCAGCTTTTGCCATTTCTATCAAATGTCCTTTCTTAATTATCCAAAAATAGACAAATATACAAATGACAATATCAATAACAGTGCATGTAGATGCTATAACATGCTTATTAATACCATCTAATAATCCCAAGTATTTCATAACAACTAAAACTAAAGGCGTAATAAAAACCGTCATCAGAATCAATATCGGCAATATCGCTGACAGAGGTCCAATTTTTCGACCTTTTATGCGTGGATCCAAACGTGGTTCCGCCATCTGACAAAGGAGACTTAGTTTTATGAGATATTTCATATTTAATATGTAAGTACCCCTAAAATCCTACAGCAAAATTAGTGATTTTATTTGAACGGTGATTAGCAAATTCGATAGGCGACATATCTGCCAGGCTATCATGGGGATGATTCATATTATAATCATCTGTAAATTTATCGGTTAAATCT
>JAVBSQ010000003.1:0-17219 GCA_031556695.1 Bacteroidales bacterium
AGTTCACGTTCTTCTTCAAATATTTTGACGTAAGGAGCATGCAGTCGCGCCGTCACGTTCCAGTCCATGTTACGCACATCGTCACCGTACTGGTATTCGCGCACTTCACTGAAAGCCATACCACGTCCCTTGAAGGCGCTGTGGTATTCGCCCGCAAAGATCTGATGACTCAACCCGCGGGTCTTGATCTCAATCTTCCGTACGCTCTTTAATAAATTATTGTCCATTTTGCACTTTTAACTCTTAACTTAATTAGGGTACCTCCACTGCATTGAGCACTTTAGTAATCACATCTTCCGGAGTGATGTTTTCGGCT
Organism: Bacteroidales bacterium; assembly: GCA_031556695.1. GTDB lineage: Bacteria > Bacteroidota > Bacteroidia > Bacteroidales > UBA932 > UBA932. The sequence continues at coordinate 317 of JAVBSQ010000003.1, forward strand.
TCGGCCTCGTAAGTCAATCCCATACGGTGGCGCATTACTTCATAACATACGGCACGCACGTCTTCAGGGATAACATAACCGCGGCGTTTAATGAAAGCGTAGGCTTTGGAAGCCATGGCCAGGCTGATACTGGCACGGGGAGAGGCTCCGTAGGCCAAAATATTTTTCAGGTCTTTGAGGTTATAATCCTCAGGTGTACGGGTGGCGTAAACAAGGTCAACGATGTAACGTTCTATCTTCTCGTCCATATACACATCGCGCACTACTTCACGGGCTTTAATAATATCTTCAGCCTTTAGTTGTCGCGTGGGCTTAGGGAATTCGCCGGTAATATTTTGGCGGATAATTAATTTTTCTTCTTCTTTTTTCGGATAAGTCACCACTACCTTTAACATGAAACGGTCAACCTGCGCTTCGGGTAGCGGGTAGGTGCCTTCTTGCTCAATGGGGTTTTGGGTGGCCATTACCAGGAAGGGTTGGGGGAGTTTGTAAGTGTGCTCGCCGATAGTAACCTGGCGTTCCTGCATGGCTTCCAGCAAGGCGCTTTGTACCTTTGCCGGCGAACGGTTGATCTCATCGGCCAAAATAAAGTTGGCAAAAATGGGGCCTTGTTTTACTTGGAACTGTTCGCTTTTTTGGCTATAAATCATGGTACCTATAAGGTCGGCGGGCAAGAGGTCGGGGGTAAACTGTATGCGGCTGAATTTGGCATCAACAATGTTTGCCAGTGTATTAATAGCCAATGTTTTTGCCAACCCGGGCACCCCTTCCAGTAAAATGTGGCCATTGGCCAGTAAACCAATTAACAAACTCTCGGTCAGTTGTTTTTGTCCCACAATGACCTTGTGCATCTCCATGTTTACGATGTCAATAAAAGCGCTTTCTTGTTGTATTCGCTCATTTAACTCCTTTAGATTTACAGGTTCCATATTTTATATGTATTTTTGTTTTTATTTTTTATTTTAGACGGAAGAGAATAAAATAGGTTTAATTCTCACCTGCAAAATTAGCAATTTTTTCTGTTATGCGCTATTTCATTTGTTTATCTTACAGCGGAACAAAGTATCACGGTTGGCAGTGCCAGGAGAATGCACTTACCGTGCAGGGTGAGTTGAATCGTGCTTTGAGTGTGCTTTTGAGGGAGGAAATCAGTACTTTGGGTGCAGGGCGTACGGATACGGGGGTACATGCACGTAACTACATTGCTCATTTTGATAGCAATATATTGGCGTCGCACTTGGAAAACAAAGATTTGCTGTATCGTTTGAACTGTATAATTAACAATGATATATGTGTGCACCGTATTATTCCGGTGCATGATACGGCACATGCTCGTTTTGATGCCGTGGAGCGCACCTATAAATATTATGTTAATACAGAGCCTGATCCTTTTGTATGGGAATATTCCGCCTATGTGCCTTATCACTTAAGTGTGGATAAGATGAATGAGGCTTGCAGTAAGTTATTTGATTACATTGACTTTACGAGTTTTGCGAAGTTGCATAGCGATAATAAAACGAATTTATGTAAGATAAAGGAAGCTCGCTGGGAAAGGGTGCCCGGCGGATTGGTATTTACTATTTCCGCGGATCGCTTTTTGCGTAATATGGTGAGAGCCATCGTGGGTACAATGTTTGAGGTGGGCCGTGGAAAACTCAGTATGAGCGACTTTGTACGGGTGATAGAACAGAAGGAGCGGGGAGCGGCAGGTATATCGGCACCGGCTAAAGGGCTTTTTCTGGAGAAAATAAAATATCCTTATAGCATATAAATAATAAAAAAGATGTATTTTTGTAAGTTGTTAAATTGTTAATTAATAAATCATCTCCATATGTTTGTATCTTTTCTCCAAACCGAAACGTTGATTGTGCAAGAAAAAGTTACCATGTCACTGTTTGATATGGCTGTGAAGGGGGGGCCTTTGATGATTCCCTTGTTGCTGCTTTCTATTGTTGCCGTATATGTTTTTGTTGAGCGTTGGGTGGCTATTCGCAAAGCGGCCAAGATAGATGTTAATTTTATGAATAATATTAATGATTTTATTCATGAGGGTAATATTAAAGCAGCGCAGGAACTTTGCAGGGCTAATAATGACAAACCCATTGTACGCTTAATTGAAAAAGGAATATCCCGTTTGGGCCGTCCCCTTTCTGATATCCGTGAAACGATTGAAAATACAGGTAATGCAGAAGTAGCCCGCTTGGAAAAAGGGTTGCCTATTTTGGCTTCTATTGCCGGTGGAGCGCCTATGATTGGTTTCTTGGGAACAGTGGTAGGTATGGTGCAGGCGTTTTATAATATGTCTTCGGCAGGCAATAATATTGACATCTCTTTGCTGTCCGGCGGACTTTATATAGCCATGGTGACTACTGTTGGTGGCCTGGTGGTGGGTATTCCTGCTTATTTCGGCTTCAACTACTTAACAACTAAAGTTAATCAAGTTGTGTATAAGATGGACAACTACATCATAGAGTTTATGGATATATTAAACGAACCCTTGGAATAATACGGTATGGCTATTAAATCCAGAAATAAGATAGACTCCTCATTCAGCATGGCTTCCATGTCGGACATGGTGTTTTTGATGTTGATATTTTTTTTGACCACCTCTACGTTGATTAATCCCAACGCGCTAAAATTGTTGTTGCCTAAAAGTACCAATCAAACAACGGCAAAGGCAGGTGTAACGGTGTCTATCAAGCATTATACAGATACGAATTCATTTACTTATCATATCAATGGGGAACACCATGCAATAGCGTTTTCTGACATAGAAGGTTCTGTACAACGGCTCTTAAAAGATGCTGATGATCCTACTATCTCCCTGCATGCCGACCGTACAGTGCCGATTGAACAGGTTGTGATGGTGATGAATATTGCTAAACGTAATCATTACAAAATTATTTTAGCCACCTCACCGGAATAGTTTTAGTAAATTAAGATCAATTAATGTCATCAACCTTACATCATAAAGAAGACCGAAGTAGTCGTACAGTCGGAGTGGTAGTAACTATTGCTATTCACTGCATTCTTCTTTATTTGTTAATTGATACATTTTTTATTCCTACAGCTCCTTCTTCTTCTACACTTTTTATTGAACTTGACTTGAGTAGTGAAGATCCTGCAAGGGCAGTACTTCAGCAAGATTTTAAGCTTCCGGAAATAGAAGAAGAAGCTAAATTTGCAAGGCCGGAAGACAAAACAGCCAGTGGGGCAAAGCCTTCACTGGTAAAACCACCTGCTCCTACCGCCAAATCTGCAATAGATAAAACCGGCGATGTGGAGGCTCCTTCAAAAAGTTTATATGCTTCAGACGAACGTTCATTGTTCCAAAGTGATGATAAAGGAACAGTGACAGCAACGGCAGTGGGCGAAAGAGATGCACGTACATTATACCGAGGCTCTTCCGAAGGGCAAGATATTAGCCATAGCTCAGATGATGTGTCGTCTTTTAGTCTTAGTGGGCGTACGGTGCTGGGAAAATTATCACAGCCGGTGAATACGACGAATAAAGAAGGCCGGGTTATGGTGGATATCACAGTGGATCAGCAGGGCCGGGTGATTAAGGCTAAGGCCAGGGCGCGAGGCTCTTCGGTGCAAGACGTTGTTTTGTGGAAAGCAGCGGAAACCGCGGCTAAGGAAACCTTGTTTAATCTTGATCAACGGGCGCCGGTGCTGCAAGTGGGAACTATCACTTATATATTTAAGCTGATATAAACGCTATTCGTATCTCAGCGCTTCTATGGGATCAAGCTTGGCAGCACGCCTCGCCGGAATATAACCTGAAGCAATACTTACCAGGAAACATAAGCTTACGCCCAGCAATATCCACAACCAAGGGATGATGAAGGGAGAGTGTATAAACAGGGAAATCATATTTCCGGCCAATATGCCCAGTACAATGCCCAGCAAGCCTCCTATTTGTCCAATTACAATGGATTCAAATAAAAATTGTTGCCTAATGGTGTCCGACTTTGCACCTATGGCCTTACGTGTACCTATCTCACGGGTGCGCTCGGTAACCGACACGAGCATTATATTCATTAGTCCTATGGCTGCACCCAAGAGGGTGATGAAGCCTATCGCGATGGCGGCAATGGTAGCATAGCTGATAAATTCAAGCATCATTTCAGCCAGGGAGTCACTGCGTTCTATGTTGAAGTCGGAATCCATATTGGGCGAAAGGCGACGTACCAGCCGGAAGATACTTTCGGCCTCGCCTATGGCGGTGTTCAGCATCTCGGGACGTAGAGGGCTGATCTCAATAACGAAATTTTGATTGGGGCGAGAGAATACGCTACGGGCATTGCTTACAGGGATAAGCATGGTGCGGTCGGGGCCTCCGCCAAATCCTGAGCCTTTGGATTTAAAAATGCCTATTACACGGTAACGATTGCCGCCAACAGATACGTATTCATCAATTGGGTTACGGGTTTTAAACAATGTTTTTACAATGTCAGCTCCAATAAGGGCAACAAAATCGCCGGTTTCTACTTCTCGTGAGGAAAACATACGCCCTTTGTCGACCTCTGTGCCGGAAGTGATGCAATAGTCTTCCGAAGCGCCCACTAAGCTGATATTAGGGTTCGTTTTTTCGCCACCGGCCTGTATGGTGCCGGATCCCGAAAGATAAGTGCGTATGGTGACAGCAGCAGGAAAGGCATATCGTTCTTTGAAATCCATAGCCTGCCGGTAGGAGATATGATCAAAGCTGCGTGTACGAACCCGTTTTCCCATCACCTGGAAGTTGTTGCCGCGACTTTGAATGGAGAAAGTATTGGCACCCATAAGGCTGAAATTCTCAGTTACTGAGCCTTTGATAGCATCAATAGCGGTGAGTATACCCACCAAGGCCATTATACCGAAGGCAATAATCAAGATGGTCAAAATGGATCGTAAACGGTTGGTTTTAACCGCTGTTAACGACACTTTGAAGTTTTCGCGAACTAAAGAAGGAATTAATTTCATAACGAAAATATAGCTCTAAACGGTAAAAGTACGAAAAAATCCATATAAAACACTAACTTTGTGGCGAAAATAATAAAAATATGAGAAAACAAGAGCCAAGGGAGAGGAGAACAGAGAGGAGGGATGATAGACCCCGCCGTACATTTGGAGACAAGAGACAAGAGACAAGAGACGAGGGACGCCCTGCGCGCCGTCCCTTCAATAGAGATAATGAAGATCGTCCTCGCCGTCCCTTCAATCGTGAAGGTGGTGAAGACCGTCCTCGTCGTCCCTTCAACCGTGAGGGTGGTGATGACAGGCCTCGTAGGACATTCAGCAGAGACGGAGAAGACCGTCCCCGCCGTCCCTTCAACCGTGAGGGTGGTGACGATAGACCTCGCCGTCCATTCAATAGAGATAATGAAGACCGTCCTCGCCGTCCCTTCAATCGTGAAGGTGGTGATGACCGTCCTCGCCGTCCTTTCAACCGTGAAGGTGGTGAAGACAGGCCTCGCCGCAGTTTTACCCGTCACTCGTCACCCGTCACCCGTCACTCTGAGGATGACCGTCCCCGCCGTACCTTCCGCAAGGATAGTGACGACAAGCCCCGCCGCCCCAAAACAACTAAAAAAAGCACTGACGAAATTCGCTTGAATAGATTTTTGGCAAACTCCGGTATATGTTCACGCCGTGAAGCCGATGAGTATATTGTAGCGGGACTGGTAACGGTGAATGGAGAAGTGGTGACGGAAATGGGCGTGAGAGTGAAAGCTACAGATGATATCCGCTTCAATGGCGAGCGCATGAAGGGCGAGCAGAAAGTGTATATCGTGATGAATAAGCCTAAAGACTATGTAACCACCATGGGGGATCCTTATGCCGAAGATACGGTGATGGACCTGATTGGTGATAAGTGTCCGCAGCGCGTATATCCCATAGGTCGCCTGGATAAAAGCACTACCGGAGTACTGTTGTTTACCAATGACGGAGAACTGGCAGAGCAATTAACACACCCTTCTTATAATAAGAAAAAAATATACCACGTTTTTCTGGACAAAAATCTTAAGGCGCCTGATTTTCAACAATTACTTGATGGTGTTAAACTGGAAGACGGAGAAACGCACGCCGACTCTCTTTCATACATTGATGAGGATAACTCGCAGGTGGGGCTCGAAATACATTCCGGCCGCAACCGCGTAGTTCGCCGCATGTTTGAAGCATTGGGATATAGGGTTCAAAAATTGGACCGTGTATATTTTGCCGGCATTACCAAGAAGAATCTGAAACGCGGACAATGGCGCTTCCTCACTGAACAGGAGGTAACGATGCTGAAAATGGGAGCTTACGACTAATGCATAAATCCGGATTTGTAAATATCATCGGAAACCCGAATGTGGGGAAGTCTACCTTGATGAACGCACTGGTGGGCGAGAAGTTGTCCATCATTACCGCTAAAGCCCAAACTACCCGCCATCGCATTATGGGCATAGTTAATGGGGAAGATTTTCAGGTGGTTTTTTCTGATACGCCGGGTATTCTGAAGCCGAACTACAAGCTGCAGGAAAGCATGATGAAGTTTGTGGACACCGCTATTGGCGATGCCGACGTGATTTTATATGTTACCGATGTGGTGGAAAAATATGATAAGAATGATGAGTATATCACGCGTTTGCAGCAAATAGATACCCCCGTAATTTTAGCTATTAATAAAATAGACCTCACCACGCCGGAAGCTTTGGATCAGTTGGTGGAAATGTGGGCCAAGCTATTGCCGAAAGCTATTATTTATCCTATTTCCGCTCAAGAACGGTTTAATATTGACAATATATTTAAACGGATAAAATCGTTTATCCCCGATAGTCCTGCTTATTACGATAAAGATACCTTTACTGACCGCAATCTGCGTTTCTTTGCCTCGGAAATTATACGTGAAAAGATATTACTTAACTATGATAAGGAAATTCCGTATTGTACGGAAGTTACTATTGATGAGTTTAAGGAAGAGGACGAAATGTACCGTATTGAAGCGGTTATTCATGTAGCGCGTGACTCGCAGCGGGGCATCATTATAGGTGCGGGCGGAAGTGCGTTGAAGCGAATCAGCATGGAGGCCAGAAAAGACATGGAAGACTTCTTTGAGAAAAAAGTCTTCCTGCATATTTTTGTGAAAGTGAATCCTGATTGGCGTGAAAACTCACACCAGTTAAGGCAATTCGGATATATCCAAGACTAAAATTTATAAGATTTTAGTATCTCTTTATCTAATTTTTTCAATTCGGCATTCATCTCTTTAATGGATTTTTTCAATTCCTTAATTTGGGCTTCTGCGCGCGTTTGCAGAGCAACGGCCGATTGAATCTTTTTGTTACAAGCCCTGGTTTGAACTTGTATATCCTTAGTCATGGCACGATATTCTGTTTGAAGTGTTTTACGCTCTTCGCGAAGTGAGGCGCGTTCCTCGGCGTCTGTCGATTTTTCCAGACTTTTATTTATTTGGTTAATGGAAGGCTGGTAGGTTTTCTCCAATGACCTGCTTGTTTGTTCCAATTCTTTTAATTGTTGACGGTTATCTTTCTCATTAGCCGCCTCCGTGATGAGTTGGTTTTGCAAACTGTCCAGTAAAAATTCAGACTGATCAAGTTTTAACTGCAAGTTATCATATTTGATTTGCAACTGGTCTGTTTTAGCCATAGCCGGATCGGTGCCGGGGCCGGAGGCAGGTACAGCCTTTTTCTGAGCATATAAATTCGCAGAGAGACCGCTTAGTAATACAGTTAAAGCAACTAGAAATAAATGTCTCATAATAAGGTATTTTATTTTTGTCTTAAGAATAATTGTATGGGACAGCCGTTGAAATCAAAATGATGCCGAAGCTTGTTTTCTAAAAAGCGTTTATACTCGTCACGCACATACTGCGGCAAGTTGCAGAAAAATGCAAAAGACGGTACAGGAGTGGGCAATTGTGTGATATATTTTATCTTGATATATTTTCCTTTAATGGCGGGTGGCGGGTAGTGTTCAATTTCTTCCAACATCACCTCGTTTAATTTGGAAGTAGGTATGCGCTTGCTGCGGTTCTCATACACCTTGGCAGAAGCTTCCAATACGTCAAGTATGCGTTGTTTGCCGGTAACGGAGGTAAATATAACGGGTACATCAACAAAGGGGGCAAGGCGTTTCAAAATAGCTTCCTTGTATTCCTTCATGGTGTTTGTTTCCTTGGCAATAAGGTCCCACTTGTTCACCACAATGACACAGCCTTTTTTGTTGCGTATGATGAGGTTGAAGATACTCATGTCCTGTGCTTCAACGCCTAATTCGGCATCAAGCATTAATACACATACGTCTGCATTTTCAATGGCGCGTACGGAGCGCATTACGGAATAAAATTCCAGGTCTTCCTTCACCTTTGTTTTCTTGCGAAGCCCAGCCGTGTCTACCAGCATAAACTCGTATCCGAATTTGTTGTATGGTGTACTGATGGAGTCGCGGGTAGTACCTGCAACGGGGGTAACAATATTACGTTCCTCACCCAAGAGGGCGTTAGTGAGTGATGATTTACCTACATTGGGTTTGCCTACAATGGTAATATGTGGAAGGTGTTTTACCTCTTCTTTGGCAATTTCTTCTTCCGGTAAGAATTTCAATATTTCGTCCAACAGGTCACCTGTTCCGCTCCCACTGGTAGAAGCAATGGGCCAAGGTTCACCTAAGCCTAAGGAGTAGAATTCGGAAACGCCGTATGAGCGTTCCAGATTATCCACTTTATTGACTACCAGCACCACTTTCTTTTTGGTGCGCCGCAAAATGTCGGCTACCATAGTGTCAAAGTCGGTCACGCCGGTGGTTACGTCAACCATAAACATAATGATGTCTGACTCGTCAATGGCCAGCATCACTTGTTTGCGGATATCTTCTTCAAACACATCATCGGTGTTGACGGCATAACCGCCGGTGTCAATCACCGAAAATTCACGGCCATTCCAGTCGCTCCGTCCGTAATGCCGGTCGCGCGTAACTCCGGCTACCTCATCAACAATGGCTTGGCGCATGCCAACCAATCGGTTGAATAAGGTTGATTTTCCTACATTGGGACGTCCAACAATTGCTACAATACTCATAAAAGCCTTTTTCAGTGAAAATTAAACATACAAAGGTACAAAATCCTTTGTATTCTCACAATTTTTTCTTATATTTGTATGATGCTAAAATATATTCGTAATTTGTAATTCGTAATTTATAATTAACTATGAAGCAGTTCATTATTGTGTTATTACTCCTTACGCCCTGCTTTCTGCAAGCCACTGAGGAAGCCCGCCTACTTCGCTTCCCTGCTACTAATGGTAAAGACTTGGTATTTACCTATGCCGGTGATTTATATACGGTTCCGCTTACAGGAGGAGAAGCCCGTAAATTGACTTCACATGTTGGTTTTGAGCTTTTTGCCCATTTTTCACTTGATGGTAAAACGCTGGCGTTCACTGGTCAGTATGATGGTAATACCGAGGTGTTTACTATGCCTTCCGGCGGAGGAGTCCCCAAACGGCTAACTTATACGGCCACCCTCAGCCGCGACGATGTGTCGGACCGTATGGGACCCAATAATATTGTGATGACTTGGACGCCCGACGGGAAATCAATTATTTACCGCTCGCGCAAACAGGCATTTGGCTTCAGTGCTCATCTCTTTAGTGTTCCTGTTGAGGGAGGCCTTTCAGTACAATTACCTTTGCCTGAAGGTGGCTTTTGCAGTTACTCGCCGGATGGGCAACAATTAGCCTACAACCGTGTGTTCCGTGAATTTCGTACCTGGAAGTATTATAAAGGCGGCATGGCTGATGATATATGGGTGCGCGACCTCTCGGCAGGTACTACCGTGAACATCACGAATAATGACGCACAGGATATTGTCCCGATGTGGATAGGAGAGGAGATATTTTTTATCTCCGACCGCGATCGTACGATGAATCTTTTTGCCTATAATCAAAAAACAAAACAAACAGAGAAAGTAACGGACTTCACGGATTTTGACATCAAATTTCCTACCGCTTTTGGTAATGATATAGTATTTGAAAACGGAGGCTACATCTATCGTTTTAATGCCGTTACCCGTAAAACGGAGAAGGTAAATATTCAGTTGGCTGATGATATGAATTACGCCCGCAGCGAGTGGAAAGAAGTGTCCAAAAATATTTCTTCTGCGGCTTTGTCGCCCAACGGTGAACGCTTGGTGCTCACCGCCCGAGGTGATGTGTATAATGTGCCTTCCAACGAAGGCGTTACCCGCTGCCTCACCGCCACCTCCGGTGTTCACGAGCGTGGCGCCGAATGGTCTGCCGATGGTAAATATATTGCTTATATTTCCGATAAAACAGGCGAGACGGAACTTTATATGCAAAGCCCAAATGGCAGCGATATCATTCAGCTCACTTCTAATAATGATACTTATATTTTGGGATTTACCATTTCTCCCGACAGTAAGAAAATTGTTTACGTTGACCGCAAGAATCGCATTCGCATAGTAGATGTGGACACTAAACAAGTGACGGAGGTTGTGCGCAATAAGTCGGACCATGTGCGTATGCCCGCCTGGTCGCCGGATAGCCAATGGCTTTCCTATGAGTTGACAGCTACCAATGATATGAATGTAGTGTATTTGTATAACATCAATACCCGTCAGCAAACGCCTGTAACGGATAAGTGGTACGACTCCGGTCGCCCCGTATTTTCCACCGATGGTAAATATTTATTTTTTACTTCTTCGAGAGATTTCAATCCTACCTACGGCCGTAATGAGTGGAACTTTGTTTACACCAACATGTCGCGCGTGTATATGGCTATACTTTCTGAAGATACTCCTTCACCCTTGGCGGTGAAAGATGATATGGTGACGGTTGATGTGACCAAAACTACGACCCCTTCAGAGAAAAAAGATGCTCCCAAAGCAACAGCTACTAATATCAAAATTGATCTTGATGGTCTTGCGCAGCGTATTATTGGACTGCCCATAGCTTCCGGTGAGTATAATGTGGTGTATGCAAATAATGATAAGGTGTATTACAGCGCCCGCCGTAATCCTAAAATGTTTGATCTGAAAGCACAAAAGGAAATTGATTTGGGCGAAGGTTTTTCTATGACTTTTTCGCCTAACGGTAAGAAAATGTTGGCACGCAAAGGTAACGCACTTTATATTGTTGAGGCTCCTACTTCCAAGGTGAATTTGGATAAGTCGGTTGATTTATCCGAGATGAAAACCTTTGTGAACTATCATGAAGAGTGGAGTCAAATTTTTGATGAGAGCTGGCGTGCCATGCGTGATGGTTTCTATGTGCAAAATATGCACGGGGTGGACTGGCCTGCGATGCGTGAAAAGTATGCAGCCCTCTTGCCTTACGTGAACCATCGTGCCGACCTCACCTACATTATCGGTGAAATGATTGGTGAGCTAAATTGTGGCCACGCCTATGTGAATAGTGGCGAAATGCCCCGCCCCGAAAGGCTGAAAACAGGTTTGCTGGGTGCACAAATTAGTCGTGACGCTTCGGGCTATTTTCGCATTGACAGTATTCTTCCCGGCGCGAACTGGAGTGAAGACCTTATTTCACCCTTGCAAGAGGTAGGAGTGAATGCGCGTAAAGGCGAATACATACTTGCCATTGATGGAAAATCAACGCAAGAGGTGGCTGATCTTTATTCACTGTTGGTGGATAAGGCGGACAAACGGGTAGAGATAACCCTGAACAGTCAGCCTGCTAGGAATGGCGCCCGCCGTGTGATTATAAAGCCTATAGCTGATGAAACAGGACTTTACTACTACGCCTGGGTGCAAAATAACATTCGCAAGGTGAACAAGGCCACCAACGGCCGTGTAGGCTACGTTCATGTGCCGGATATGGGCGTGTCGGGATTGAACGAGTTTGCCAAGTATTTCTATTCACAGTTGGATAAAGAGGCGTTGATTATAGACGATCGTAGTAATGGTGGCGGCAATGTGTCGCCCATGCTGCTGGAGCGCCTGGCGCGCGTGCCTTACCGTGCTACTATGTGGCGCACCTCCGATACTATAGGCACCGTTCCCGAACAGACTCTCGTTGGACCGAAGGTGGTGCTTATAGATAAATACTCCATGTCTGACGGCGACCTTTTCCCCTACGGATTCCGTAAATTGGGATTGGGCAAACTTATCGGTATGCGCAGTTGGGGAGGTATTGTGGGGATAAGCGGCTCTCTGCCATATATTGACGGTGCTGATTTGCGCGTTCCCTTCTTCACATCTTACTCCGTTGATGAGGGCAAATGGATCATTGAGGGACATGGTGTAGACCCCGATATCGTTATAGACAACGACCCAGTCAAAGAGTGGAAAGGTGAAGACGAGCAGTTGAACCGTGCCATTGAAGAAATGATGAAAGAGTTGGCTAACCGCCAACCCATTCCACCTGTTCCCGCACCTTTGGATAAGACAAGGTGATGAAATAGATTCTATTTTGCAGCTAAAGGGCTAAAAAGCTCTATCAAGTTTTCTTCCGGGTCGCGCAGGTGAACTACTCGCATTCCCCAATCAGGCATATCTGTTGGTTGATTAATAAAGTGAATGCCTTTTTTCTGAAGCGCTTGATACGCCTCATCAACATTCTCTACTTCAAAGGATACCAATGATTTTTCGCGGTATCCGGTAGGTTGGTTCTTCTCGGCATTGCCTACTGACGGCGCCATATAGTCAGAAAGAAATATGGCAAAGCCTTCTATGCCTTCTGCCACCTTGAAGGAAGCATAGCAACCTTCCACATCGCCCCAAGCGGGTTCTAACCCAAGTTCTTCAGTGTAGAATTTGAAACATTTTTTGTAGTCTTTGACTAATAGTCTTACATTGCTAAATTTCATGGTTGTTTAGTTTTAATTGTTTACCTAATCGAAAAGGTTACTATTCGTGTTCTTCGTAATAGTATGAGTAGTCAATTCCTTTCATAAACATTTCACGGCTATCGATTTCATCGGTTAGGGCATTTTTGTGTTATTGTTCATCGCTTATCATTGACTACACCGGGTATATTTTTGGTAAAGATAAGGTTTTTTACTGAATTGATACGTGTACTATTCCGGTCGTTTATCGGACATTTCAGTATAGAAATTTATCCGGCAATTTTGTTTATCCGTTCGTTCAATTGTTTGATTTTATCTATCAACTGATTGAAGGATAATGATTCTCCATAAATCATGGTGTTCTGCATAGTTTCGTAATCTTGCCGCCATTGGTCAATTATGCTATGGGGTGGAATAATGTTTAGTGTTTTTGTGGCAAGTGTTGCGTAGTCAAAATCTTTTAAACCAATAAAGGTGCGGCGGTGCTCTACTACGGAATCATACAGTTTCTTATCTTGTAATGCGTTTTCGGCAAAAGGGGTATTCATCATTTTCTCTACGTCGTACAAGTGCCGCGACATTCTTTCAGTCCGTATCAATTCTTGTGGTTTGGCAAATTCTTCGTGCAGCAGGCAGATTTTTTCCCAAAAGGTGCGTTCGGGTATAACGGCGTTTATCTCAAATGGCTTTTCGGTAAAATTTTCGTTTGAGAATGTTTCATCCATCATTGATTGGAGTTTAATTGACTGTAAGGGATCATTCATTGAGCGCCCACTAACTTCTACCAGTACTTTGCTTTTGATGTATGAAATTTCGTCAAAAAGGGATTGGTATTCAACTTCAATAATTTCGGGGTCGGTTGTTGTTATAGGTGTTATATTAACTTTTACAGAGAAGTCGTCGGGGTTTAATCCGCCAGCTTCCATCTGATTTTTTAGGTCCATCTGCAATTTATCTCTGACAAATGAGCAACTGGCGCGGCGCAGGCGGTCGCTGATTTGCGTTTTGGAAAGCGCTCCGCTAAAACCCAAAAACTCCCGATTTACAGCAATGTCTATGTCTTCAGAAAAACGTTCTTATTTATCCCGCAGCCTCAATTACCGCATCAGGATATTCACGACACTTTTGTAAAACCGATTTACAGAAATTGACAAACTCTTCATAACTGCCCCATCCATTAGGTGGATTATATGCTTTATACTTATCCGGATTTGTTTCCAACTCTTTAATTCCTTTTTCGATTGGCAGAGTCATTTGAGAAGCAATGGTTATGCCGATTTTTTCAGGATACCACAAAACTTCATATAGCCCAACAGCTTTTCCCATTTCATTGAGATTATGGGTAATGTTGAAAGCTGATAGTTTTGCATCCTCGTAATAATCTTCGAGTTGTTTGATTTCATCTTGAATAATCCATAGCTTTTTATAAAGGTTGTCAATGTTATCTCTATGCTTCTGAAGATTAATGTCTTTTTTGAAAAAATGTAAATCTAAACTCATAACGTGTCTTTTATTGAGCGGTTTAATAACTTGTACAAAGGTATGATATTTTATTTATTTTTATCTGTTTCTAGATAGCTAATATTTGCTGCATAAATCTTAACCAGTCTATTCATCAAACCAACTCCATCATGCTGCATAGCGGCGTGCTTTTCACTACACAGGCTTTTGGCTTCAGTCGGGTTGAGACTGTAATAGGAAAGCTGATAAATTAGTTCAGTAATTTGTCCGATGTCATACTCATCAAAAAGTTCTTGTACGGATTTTAATAATTGACTTTTGTAATGTTCTACTACGGTTGTGTTGGTGAACTGGTTTTCCATAATTTGAATAATAGTGTTTCCCTTTGCTGCCAGTGGGGAGTGGTAAAATGAAAGAAGTGGGCTGCTGTCCACTCACATCAGGTATCGCTAAACACCTTATAAGCATAGACAAACAACCCACTCCTCGTGAGTTATTTGCACCTTGCTTATTCAATTTAGCGATTTTGATGTGAAAGGCACTTCTTTATGTTAAGAACGATGTCCGTTAAACGGATATACAAAGGTAAATTTTATTTTGATTTAATCAAATACCATATTAAACATCTAAATGATGTCTAAATCTGTCTATTGATGTGTGGTATTATCAACAATTTCTGTCAATTCATTAACTAGGACAATGATAGCTTCGTATTATATTTCATTTGCTATTATTTTTAGGATGTCAAAAATTACGATGAAGTAGATTATGTTAGATCTATTTTAAACATATCAGTATTTAGTCCAATATGTATTCGATTTGCAACATTATTTCTGCCTGCATTTGAAATACCAGCAGCTGTACATAACCTTTTTTCTATTTGATTGATATTTTCAATTTCTTCGTCAGCATGAATCAAATTCCATGGTTTAACAACACTAAAAATGACTAAATGATTTTTTTCCGTTGTTAACCAATTGCCAATAATGTTCCACCATTTTTTATCAGTTTCACCCATGGAAAGTCCAAACATACAAATAATATCACTATTATTAATCAACCTTTGGGCGGTTTGATTATTAGAATTCTTTAGTTGATTATTTATATTTGGCTTAATAATATTCCATCCTATTTTCTCATTATCTGCAAATTCCTTATTTGCTATTTGCTCAGGATTGTCAACTCCTAATAATGGGTGTCTGGAAATTCCACCATGAATATGCAATATTTGATTAATGTTGGGGCAACTTGGGTATTTATTTAGAATATTAAGGCATTCATCTAAAACAGTCGTGTAATTGAATGTTATAAAATTATATTGAAGATTGTTATTAGGAATTCTTTCCCGGAGTAAATTTTTTGAGGAGTCATTTAACCCATT
This sequence comes from Bacteroidales bacterium, assembly GCA_031556695.1. Taxonomy (GTDB): domain Bacteria; phylum Bacteroidota; class Bacteroidia; order Bacteroidales; family UBA932; genus UBA932. The sequence goes on from JAVBSQ010000003.1 coordinate 15,969, forward strand.
ATAAAAACCGCTGATGGAAGATTTAAAAATATTAACTATAGAGTCCTTGTGTAAATTATAATCTATTCTCTTTTCCTCTTTCTTAAGATGTTCAACCAATGAAACCTTGAAATCTTTTACGCAAAAACAAAAATCATCAATGCTGTGGGTACATTCACTGGTGTAAATTCCTATCTGTTTTTCAAAATCGGACCAGTTTTCAAAATCTTGTTTAATATCATCTTTGAATTTTATAATTTTCGGGTCAGTTGTTTTTTCTTTTAAGTATGATTCAAGAGCATCTCTAAAACGAGTGTTCAATCCTACATTTAAGTCAAAACCGTTTCCTATTAAAAATAGCACATTCATATGTTATAAGGTTGATTTAAATAATTAATGCCTGCTTTAAAATTGGCAGGCATTAATGTTAATAGTTCATAGTGTTATTTCACTTCCTCAAAATCAACATCTTTCACTTCAGGATTGCCTTGTTCTTGGCTGCCTTGGTCAGCACCAGGGGCGCCGCCGGCCTGTTGTTGAGCGCTGTAGATGTCTTGTGAAGCAGCTTGCCATGCGGTGTTGATTTCAGCCATGGCAGTGTCAATAGCAGCTACATCTTGCGCCTTGTGGGCCTCTTTCAGCTTGGTTAAAGCCGCTTCAATGGCAGCCTTTTTGTCTGCAGGCACCTTGTCGCCAAACTCCGTGAGCTGTTTCTCTGTTTGAAAGATCGTGCTATCGGCCATGTTAATTTTGTCTACACGTTCACGTTCTGCCTTGTCTTTATCTTCATTGGCTTTAGCCTCGTCGCGCATACGTTTGATCTCTTCGTCGGTTAAGCCGGAGGACGCTTCAATACGTATTTTTTGTTCTTTGCCTGTACCTTTATCTTTAGCAGATACATGCAAGATGCCGTTAGCATCAATATCGAATGTTACTTCAATTTGAGGTACACCGCGCATTGCAGGGGGTAGTCCGTCAAGGTGGAATCGCCCGATCGTTTTGTTGTCGCGGGCCATGGGACGTTCGCCTTGCAGGATATGTATTTCTACGGAAGGCTGATTGTCGGCTGCTGTACTGAAGGTCTCGCTACGTTTGGTCGGAATAGTAGTGTTCGACTCAATCAACTTGGTCATCACGTTACCCATAGTCTCAATACCGAGAGATAGGGGAGTAACATCAAGTAACAACACATCTTTCACGTCACCGGCCAACACGCCGCCTTGTATGGCAGCGCCAACAGCTACCACCTCGTCGGGGTTAACACCTTTGCTG